>CAIWET010000001.1 GCA_903911805.1 uncultured Ignavibacteria bacterium
GATTTATTAGGTTGCAAAAATAAGAAATATTATAGGAATAAATGAAGGTTCAGGAACATTTAGGAAAAATAACTTGGTCATTGGCTGACAAAGCTCTCTATATGATATATGGAGTTGTGCAAATTATACAGTTTAATTATAGTGATTTAAAAGAAGTTGGAATCTTTGGAATGTTAATAGCGGTACATACTTGGATATTTATTTTAGCCGATAGCTTGGGGCTTTCGGGTATAATTCAATTTGGATCGAATAAAGAAGATAGGCCACAAGTAAATTATTTTTCATTGATGATTTTACTTTTTAGTTTAATTCCTTTTACCTTTATTTTTTATTTATTCAGAAATGTTCTTGCCGATATATTTGCATTAGAAAGACTTAAAGATATTGGATTAGCATTACCAATATTAACTATTTTAACAATTCCTAGAATTTTTGGGGCAAAATTCTGCTTTAGAGATTATAAAATGAAGAGTCTATTCTTTATTAATTTGCTCTTTTTTGGACCAATGGTATTAATGACATTTTATTATATAAATACAATTCATTTTTTGAGCTTTAAATATTTGGTAATCATTTATTTTATTGGAACTGGTATAAGTTCTGCTTATACCTTATTTACAGTAAGAAAAGAATTAAAATTCAGAAAAAAAGGAAATTTGACATTAAAGCAAATCTTCAATTTTTCCTTCCCTTTTATGATAACAAATGTTTTCTATGCATTCCCGAAGTATTTAGATTTTTATATTATTAAACTATTTTTTCCGATTGAATCAGTTGGATTATATTTTTCTGCAAAGACTTTATACAGGGTTTTTGATGAAACATTAAATGCTGCTGTTGGATTATTTTATCCCTCAGCCGTTAAGCAATTAAAAAATAATAATAGAAAAGAACTAATGGATTTGATGTCCAAGGCTTCTTCATTTCTATGTATGTTTTTCTTAGGATTAGTTCTATTTTTTGAACTTGGAGCTAGTAAATGGTTAATTCATACTTTTTTACCAGCAAGATTTTATGATACTGTACCTCTTTTTAATATGCTAATACTATCGTCATTAATGTTTCCTTTGGTAATTTTACTCAATGTGGTAACAGCGGACAATAAGCCGAAATTAGTATTAAAATCAGCTATTGTATCTTGCTTAGTATTTGTTATTACTATTGTAATAATTGGTTTATCAGGAAATTACTTTATATTACCATTAGCAACTATTCTATTTATGGCAACTTATGGATCATTTGGTTTGTATTATGCTTCAAAATTATATGATTACAAGTTAGTTAGCCTTTTGAGAGCAATTACTGATTCATTGAGTTATATAAAACATTTGAAAGCTAAAAGATGATTAAATTATTAATTTTAAGTGGTAATTTAGCTTTATTAAAAGACAAATTTAATATCGAATTTAATAATTATCAAAAAATTGATGAAAAAGATTTGGTCAGATTTGGTAAAACACTAAATTTGATCAAGCAAGATAATCCAATGAAGGTATATTTTGCTGTTAAAGATTTAGAATTTCAGAGATTTATAGTGTTTTTAAAGTTTTATATCTTGCTTACCACAGGAATAGGTTCAATTATAGACGAAAATGGGGAAGAGGATAAGTATTCAATTGGGAAATTATTTTTCAAAGAAATCCCGATGCTCATTTATGAGATAATTGCTAGTATTTTTGTTGTTATTTATTTTTATATTAAAATGCCAATTATAAAATGGACGATTTACAAAAACAAATAAAAGCACTTTTGTGGAGAATTGATTATTATGGTGGAATGACCGGTGGGGGAGTTGCATCTATGCATCAAGGAATGGTAAATGGATTAATTAGTCATAATTGTGATGTCCATTTAGCATCTGGAGGAAGAAATTATTTAAATAATGTTGAATATCATTATATCCCATTTTCTAAAGTTTACAAAAATTTCCCTGAGGTTCTCCAATTACCTTATAACAAGAAAACAGCAAAAGAAGCAATTAATTTAATTGATAAATATAAATTTGATTTTGTTTTTCAACATCTTCACGATTTTAATTATTCAGCATCAATCGTAAAAAGGAAAACCGGAATACCAACCCTGATACACGTTGATTCAATTGAACTTTGGGTTAAAAAGAATTGGGGTAAGTTATATTTCGAAAAACTTTTAAAATGGGCAGAAGAAATACAATGGGAATATTGCGATGCAATTCTTACTATTTCAAATGTTGTTAAGCGAGACTTAGTTCGATTTGGAGTTGATGAAAAGAAGATTTTTGTAAATCCAAATGGTGTAAATCCTGATGTATTTCATCCTAATATTAGTGGTGAAAGAATTAAAGAAAAATTGGATTTGCAAAAAAATTATGTGATAGGATTTACCGGTACTTTTGGTCAGTGGCACGGAGTAGAAGTATTAGCAAAGGCTGCAAAATATATAGTTAAAGCAATTCCAAATGCCAAAATCATTTTTATTGGTGACGGATTATTAAGACCTAGAGTTGAGCAAATAATCAAAGATGATAATGTTGAGAAGAATTGCATATTAACAGGTATGCTCCCATTTAATGAAATGCCAGAATATCTTGCTGCTTGCGATGTATTAGTATCACCTACAGTTAATAATGATGATGGTTCAGAAACATTCTGTAGCCCAATTAAATTGTTTGAATATATGGCAATGGCAAAGCCAATTGTTGGCTCAGCTGTTGGGCAACTTAATGATGTTATTAAACCTGGTTTTAATGGATTACTTTTCGAGGAAAAAAATCTAGAAGATTTTACTTCTCAAATAGAATATTTATTTAAAAACCCTGATAAAGCTTCGGAAATGGGCATAAATGCTCGTAAAGATGCAATTAATATTTACGATTGGAAACATAATGCACAACGAATTCTGAATGCTTATAAATGGGTAAAAGGAGATTAATAATTAATCTTCGTCAGCTCTACCTGGAGCAAGTGCACCATTAGGTAAAATCATATCGTAATTTTTAATAATTTCGCCTTTTTTGATTCTCATCAATTTACTTTTTGCAAGAGTTCTTCTGAATGGAGAAATCTTCTCGAAAAAGAGAGTTCCGTTTAAGTGATCATATTCGTGCTGTATTACTCTAGCAAAAAATTCATTAGCAATTACTTTATGTTCTTTCATATCGATATCAAAATATGAAATTTCAATTTCCTGAGGCCTAATAACATCCTCGTGCAAAGACGGAATGCTTAGGCAACCTTCTTCAAAAGTTATTACTTCTTCAGAAAAACTTGTGATTTTTGGGTTTATCATAGCAACAGGTGGATGACTTGCTCTTTCATCATTTAATTGAGCCACATCAACTAGGAATAAAGATTTTGAAAAACCAACTTGATTGGCTGCTAGACCAACACCGTCGGCAAAATACATTGTTTCAAACATATTGGTAACTAAATCTTTTAATTCTTGATCATATTGAGTGATAGCTTCAGTTTTCTTCTTTAAAATCGGATGAAAACAATTATATATAGGTAGTATTGGCATAAAAAATTATTATTGACGAAATAATAGAAATTAATTTTTTATTTATTAATTTCCATAATTCTTGTAATAGAACTAGATGGAGATTTTAAAGTATAGAAATAAACGCCACGAGCAAATTCAGACGTATTGACATAGGCTTTGTATTCACCTGGTTTGTAATAAGCTTCAGCTTCAATATGAATCACGTTTCCTAAAATATCGTGTATAACTAATTTAGAAATCCCCTCTTCAATAATTCCAAAAGTAATCTCAGTAATATTTGTTGAAGGATTTGGTAAATTTTGACTTAAAAAGAATTTGCCTTCATCATCAAATAATCTTTGGCCAGACGCTTTACAAATGTTTTTTAAACAGAATTTACCATTAAAAGTTTGTACTTTAACATCTTCACAATTCCATTGAAATTTTTCGATAGAAATATCTGTGCAAGAGTCATTTCCTAAAACAGCTGTAAATTCTAATTTATTTAAGATATCGGTATTATAATCATCTTCAATATCAATATATTCTTCATCATTGGTTCTTCTGATTTTGTAATTTCCATTAGCCACCAACATAGATCTGTTATATTTAATAGTTGTTTTAAAGTGAGTATATCCACAATCTAATACATTTTTATTCTCAATCAATCTAATTGGGAAAGTAACTTTTTCACCAATATTAACACTCAATGTGTCAATAGCAATATTTGAAAAGGCATCTAACTTGGAAATTTTAATTGAAGAATTTGCCTCACAGCCATTTTCATTTATCACTAATAAATTATAAATCCCAGATTCTTTAACAGTAATATTTAATGTAGTATCCTTTGTTGACCAAAGATATTTTAAATTACCAGTTGGACCACTCAATGTTATACTATCACAAGGGCAAATTGAGGTTGATGGTTTATTATAAGTTATGTCAAAAGTTGGCAAATCTATAACTTTTACTGTTACAGAATCAAAATATTCGCAACCAATTGAATCAATAACTTTTGCATAATAAGTTGTTGTTTGCAATGGATTTGCTTCAGGAGTTGAAGTAAAAATATCGTTTAATGTAGGATTGGGAGTCCATTCGTATTTAAATGGAGGAAATCCATCAATTACATTGATATTCAAATGAGCTTTAAAGCCAATACAAATTGTTGTATCTCTAATTTTATCTGCCTTAACTGAACAGATAGGTTTGAATGATATATCATCAATACCAAAATCGTTTCCAAAAGGTTGAAGATTTTCATCTATTAATATTATTTCAGCCGAGTCTGCATTTGAGGAATTCCAAATATATTCTGATAAATCCCAAACACAAGTAACGGAATTAATTGATGCTTTCGGTTCTAAAATGTCATTATTTATTAAAACCCTAAGTAATCCAGGTTTTTTGGGATTAATGTTTGTTGTAAAAAATGAAAATTGATAATCATTATTCTTCTTAATGTTTTTTACTGTCTGCTTCCAAACTATAGTATTTGCATTGATAGAGCCATTATATATAGCATATTGCCCACCATTACTTGTGTGATCTAAACAAGGTTCTAATAAATCAAATAGTGAATTTGGATTTTTAACTATAGCGTAAGTACCTTCAAGTTTGATAGTATCTTTTCTATATTGAGTATAAAATAATGTGTCGCCTAACTCGAAGTTCCCATTTTTAATGAAATCAACATCAGAAACTTTTGGGGTAGAATTAATGCTATGAATATTAAAATTAAATAGAATAACTATGATTGCTATCTTGATTATTTTGTCTTTTAA
>CAIWET010000002.1 GCA_903911805.1 uncultured Ignavibacteria bacterium
CTGCTTTTATCTTTTTCATTAATTACTTTTTTATATTTAATTTTATTATAAGCAATTGTATTATTTTCCTTTTGGCGAGTAATTGATTTAAAATTATTATTTGAATTTTGTGTTACAACATTTATATTACTCAAATTATCTTTCAGAAGAAAAAGAACAGAAATTATACAAGTTAAAACTATTCCATTTAATAATTGATTGAAAATACTAAACGAGGTAAAATTATTCAAAAAAGCGAAAATACTTATTTTCTTTTTTGATTTCTTTTTGTAGAATTTCTCTTCAATTGATATATTTAATACATTATCCACAGAAATCGGGATTTCAAGTTTAGTTAAATAATCATTTATTGCTTTATCTAATAATTCATTATCAGATATTTTTTTAAAATCTATATCATTTTTAATATTAATCACTTTAATCTCTCTCAATATTATTTCTTAGAAAAATTTTAAGAAATTCTTCAGCTCGGTAAACTCTTTTTTTTAGACAATCTATAGTTAAACCTGTGATTTTTGACATTTCGCTAAATTCTAAATTATTAATTCGTTTCATAATAAAAGCTTCACGCATATCTTTTTTGAGATTTTTCAACCCAATCTCAATTAAGGCAGCAAAATCATCAATTGCATTTATTTCAATATTTGCCATAGTGTCTATAATCTCATCATTAATTTCAGTAAACTGCGGCATTCTATAATCTTTCCTTAAATAATCAATTATTCTTTTTCGAGCAACATCGATTAAAAAGGCAGATATATTATTTATTTTTTTTCTATTAACACAATTATTATATAAAGCTATCCAAGCTTCTTGAAAAGCATTCTGAGAATGTTCATCACTTCTAGATTGATATTTGCAGTAAGAATATAATCTCTTAGAATACCTCAAATAAATTTCGTTAAAAGCATAATGATAATTTTCATTATCTTTAGAAATCAAATCCAAAAGTTCGTCGTCACTATATGTTCTATAATTTTCTATTCTTACTCCTTTCAATAAATTAGTCGAATTATTAATAAGAAAGTGACAAAATATCAAAATATTTTTTATAAATTTAAACTTTTTTATCATAAATTGTAAATAATAAAAAAATCACTAGTAATCAGAATTATTATTCCGAATATAGTAGCCGTATTTTTTACTGATTTGTTAAAAAGGTTGCCACATAAAAAGGGCAACCCTTTTTTTATAATAAATCCTTTTAATCTCAAAGTTGCAAAAAAAAAGACGCTATAATAAGCGCCTTTCAAATAAAATCTAATAATGAAAATTCTAACCGTGTCTAACGTGAAGGATGTCTCCATCAACCACAACATATTCTTTACCTTCTAATCTGAACATTCCCTTTTCTTTTGCTTTTGGGAAACTTCCGGCAGTAATAAAATCGTGATAGCCCACAACTTCGGCTCTGATAAATTTATTATAAAAATCGGTATGAATACTGCCAGCTGCTTCTTGAGCTGTACTTCCTTTTTCAATTGTCCAAGCACGGCATTCGTCTTCGCCTACTGTAAAGAAAGACTGCAAACCAAGCAAATCATAAGCAGAAGTAATTAAGCGGCTGAGAGCTGATTCGGTGATTCCGTATTCTTCCATAAACATTAATTTTTCTTCTTCGGGAAGTTGAACCAATTCCATTTCAATTTTAGCAAAAAATGGTTCGATTTTCAAATCTTTACCAGTAATGCTTGCTTTTACTTTTTCTAATATTTGTTCACTGTTTTTAATATCATTTTCGTCAAGATTTAACGCAATCAAAAGTGGTTTAGCAGAAAGTGGTTGATAGTTCTTAAGATATATTTGCTCTTCATCAGTAAATTCGCGAGTTCTGAGCGGAAGCATCTCGTTTAGATGTTCTTGCCATTCGAGCATAACTTCTTTTTCTTTTATAGCTTGCTCTTTAATTTTTTGCTTAAAAATATCTTTTTCTAGTTTTTCGAGTCGAGTTTCGATAAAAGCCATATCGGCAAAAATCATTTCTTCTTCAAAATTATTAATATCCCTGATCAAATCAATGGTTTCGTCTGGATGAGGAAGCATATCATTTTCAAAACCTCTAACAACGTGAATTAAAGCATCATTTGTTTTAATTTTGCTTACCATAGCAGAATTAAATGATGAACCTTTGGCATCGCCTTTATGAACGCCAACAAGGTCAACAATCTCAATCACTGCATTTACTTTTTTCTTAGGATTAAACATTGAGGTCAAGAGGTCTAATCTTTTGTCAATCACTTTTACAATTGCTTGATTAGTTTCTTTTTTTTGTAGCGCACCAGCGTCCAAATGAGTTTCAGTTAAAGTCTGAAAAAAAGTTGTTTTTCCTGAATATGGAATTCCTACTATTCCTATTTGCATTAAATCTCCGATATACAATTTTAAATAATTACAAAATTAAGCATTTTTATTCAAATTTACGGCTATGAATAAAAAATTGAATTATATAAAAAAAAGCATCATTTTTTATCAAAACGATGCTTTAAGAGGGTGTTTTATGATTTGCTTCAAATCAATCTATACATAATACA
>CAIWET010000003.1 GCA_903911805.1 uncultured Ignavibacteria bacterium
AAAAAGAATTTAGAAAAAAATGCTAAGCAAAAAAAAATTAATATCAAAGATACATTATCTTTGAAAGAAGTTAATTGTAATGATCATTTTGAATTAAATATTGCTTGTCCAACATGTAGGAGAAGTCAAATCACTATAAATAGTAGAAAGACAAGAATAAAAGTTTTTGAAAATGTTGTTCAATATATTTGCAAGCATCCGGTATGTAAAAAAACTTTTTATGGAGTAGGCAATAAATATTATTTTGAGAAAAAATTATATGATACTGTTGAAGAGTATTGCGAGGTAAGAAGAAAATTTGCAGTTTACGCATTTCTTTCTTTAATAAATAAAATGGAAGCAAGCTTATACGACCTTAATCATCATCTTCCTAATTCTAAAGATCAACATTTTGAATTATTAGATGTAGTTAAACAATTATACAATAATAAAGAGAAGTATGAAAAAATTGATAAAAAATTTAAAATTAAATTTAATGAGTAATTACCACTATTTAATATAATATGCTTTATTACATCCAAGAGTGAGAGTAGGAGTGTGATTTAGAAGAACTAAAATTATTCGTATGTATTTCGTATGTAGAGGCAAATTTTTCTCATTGCTTTTTATAAAATAAGACACTCGTAAGTGTCTTATTTTTCAAGTATGTGCCCGAAACAGGACTTGAACCTGCACGAGGTTGCCCTCGCTACAACCTGAATGAAGAGAACTATACAAAAATACTGGTTCAGATGGAATATGATGATTTCTTATCTTTATGTAAAATATAGTAGTTAAAATTATTGACTGTTTTTCCTCATTCCATGTGAACGAGTATCCTTCAATATGTTTCGTATGTATTCGTATGTATGACTTTATTTTGGAAACATAGAAATAATTTTTCTATTGTAGTGAACTTCAACTGAAAACTAATTAAAATTATGAAAAAATTTATTGATGAATTGAAAAGAGTAAATGCCAGTAAGAACATTAAAATTGGTAAAAATACTTTACCTGATGGGTATAGCCTCTACCTTGAATATAATAAAGATTATAAAAGGAATAGAAGATTTCTGAAAATGAAGGTTTCTAATAGCATTAGAATGACAAAAGAAGATGAAGAAACTTTGTATAAAGCCGAGATTATTCGTGATACTATGGAGCTTGAACTTTATGGCAATCCGCTCAGTTTTATGATGAATAACAAATTGTCTGAATTAGATTTTATTCAGTATTTCAAAGAATTTGCTGATAAGAAAAACTTGCCATCTTATAAAGCCTGCACAAAGCAGATTAAAGAATTTGTAAAACAAAAATACCATATTAGTTACATCAGGTTTAGCGAAGTAAATGTAAATTTCTGTAAAAGATTTAAAGAATTTCTATCAAAAAAAATTGCAGATAAGAAATTAGCCAACCAAACTGCTAAAACTTATTTATCAGTTTTTGCTGCTGCTCTTAATAATGCTTATAATGATAAACTACTGCCAGAGAATCCGGCTGCCAGAGTTCGTATAAAACTGATTGAAGCAAAAAGAGAATTTCTTACCGAAGAAGAATTGAAACAGTTTATGTTGGTAGAAACAAATTTTAAGGAAATTAAAAACGCTTTTCTTTTTGCGGCACAAACTTCCTTACGTTTGGGGGATATTAGAAATTTGAGATTCAATGATATTAGAAGAGATAAAAAAGATTCAAATTCAATGTATATTCAGCAAAATAAAAATAAAGTCATTTCCAATATAAGATTGTCGAAAGTTGCTTACGAAATTTACCAAGAACAATTAAGTAAAAATTCTGAAGGTGAATTTGTGTTTAACTTACCGAAATCAAGGTCATTTATAAATGATAAATTAAGAATAATGGCAGAAGATGCAGGAATTAAAAAATATATCCACTTTCATGTATCTCGTCATTCCTGGGCAAGTTTAGCACTTGCCAAGGGTATTGATATTTATACGGTTTCCAAGATAATGGGGCATTCATCGGTAGCAATAACAGAAATATATGCTAACCTAATAAATAAAAAACGAGATGAAGTTGCAGATATAATGAACCTCGAAATTACTGAGGATGATTTACAAAGAAAAATTGAAATTCAAGAAGAAAAGAAAAAAAAGAATAGTAAAAAAGAAATAAAGAAGTAAATTAGAGAAATTATGAAATTTTGAATGATAATTGTGTCCGGAAGAAATATTATGAATAAAGTAATAGTAAAGTTCAAATTAGAAAATTCGTTCTTTATGACTGAATTGGTGAGTAAAAAAAGAGGTTGGTGTTTAAACCAACCTCTTGATTAGACTATAATAATATTTACCTTTTTATTACAAAACCTGAAAAAACTGCCGGATATATCTCATTTGAATAAATATCCATTTCTTCTTCAACCTTAATGAAATATACTCCCTGCTGATAATTGGTAGTAGGGATTGAGATTGTTTCTCCTGATTTCACTGCTCGCTTGAATACTTCCAAACCAAGACTTGAAAATACTTTTAAAGTAACATTTTTTGGTTTATTATTATCATTCTTTGATAATGGAAGATAAGCAGTTGCAAATATATTTTCATTTGCAGGATTTGGGTATATTGATACAGAAATTTGATTTTTATCTTTTATTTCCGATAAATCTCCTAAATCTATTACCGAACTATAACTTTCTATTATACTTTTTTGATAATTAAAAGATGAATCACTTTCATTTAGTTGAGTTACATTTGGTAAACCGCCAATAATCAATTCTTCTAAATATCTTGCATTTGGATTTTTCTTTATGAACAAAATTCTGAATTCATTATTATTTCCATTAACTAATTTAAATTTATGGTTAGTATAAGTGGAATCATTTTTCAAATATGTATTAAATTTAATTTTTTTCTTGTCATTTTTTCGTTCTATATTAATTTCAATATCATTTTTATTGGTGCCATTAATAAGAAAATTTAAGTCTTTAATTTTATCTAAAGAGAACCAATCAGTATAAATTGTATCCAAAGGATTAGACCATAAACCATCTCTATTATGAGTATTTAATCTTGGGGCAAAATCTAATTCTTTATCATCAGTAAACCATGGTGGTGTAAACATTATTTTTCTTCCATTATCTTTAAATCCAACAAATGGGAATGCTGATTCAGGATTGTCAAAATTCTTTTTTGCAAATAGAAAAATTGATGATGCTATTTCAGGTGGTGTCCCGCCTCTGTTAGTTTCAAATATTCTTCTATTATTAAGCCATTCTATTCTCCCTGTGACTGCCGGCATTAATGCTAAATGGGGTTTTAAAGAGCCGGTTCCGATTAATGGTTTTGCATAAGGGTATCCTTCAAAATGATAAGTTAATGTGTCCCAATTATTACCTAATGATTCAATACTATGATTTACTTGCCAAATTATGGATTTTGATAATTGTTTATCTGGATATGAAATAAAATTAAGAACAACCATACTATCACCAATATTACTGTAAATATTCGGACTTATTTCTGTCATTTTCCCTTGTGAAACAGTTGGTTGTGCTAAAATATTTGTTAATGATTTTATTTGTGACAAACAATCTCTGTCCCAACACTGTGGAAGCCAAATTCCTGTATTACGGTTTAAAGTATCTAACATATCTATATAACCATAACCAATAACTCCTTTTTCTGTATAATCTTTGGCTTGCCAATATAATCTGTCATGGTGAAATGCTCTCAAATCATAATATCGAGTTGTATTATCATTCCCGTTATTCCTATATAATACAGGCATGGTATTTTCATGCAAATCATACATTCCATAAGAATTGGTTAATTTTAAAATAGTATTTGAGGTATTTACAACACCTAATGAACTGTTTGGGTTACAAGAAACACCGGCTGGTGGAACATAATTAATTAATCCTGCATTGCTTATTTTTCTTAGTCTTGTATAACAAATATCATTAAATCGTTCTATAGTATCAGGCATTTGCTTTTCTTGCCAAACTAAGGCACAGTCATCTTCTCCAAGCCATATTCTTGAATAAACATTTAATGCAGGATGAGCCGCAACAGAATATCCCGGTGTAGTATTATACCATTGAAAATTTATTTTATTTATCGGTAGAAAAACTGTATCCCTTGCAGTTTTCCATGCGGCTACTATACCTTTATTTAAGTCACTCCAAGAATAATAATTACCGTTGTAACTTCCGTTGACGACCGGATGCCCCCATTTATCTATATCACCTGTAAGTGTATCCAATAAATAACCATAAGAAGGAGGTGTTATTAAATCATCATCAAAAAAGCTTGTTTCTACAATGTAATTATTATTGCCTGAGCCTTTGCATTCATAAACAACAAAGACTTTTATTTTTGGTGGTGTTGATATTGAATCATAGCGAACAACAATTGAAGGATATTCACAACTTGGACAATTTTCAATAACTTCATCATTTACGTTATAAAGTATTTGATTTGATAATAAATGGTCAGTTGGCTCCCAATCTATGAGTTCTTGCGGAAAATCAACTGTCATAGGGTTGCTTCTTCTATAAAATACACCCATTCTTGAAGAACCGGGTGATATTTCTCTGTGATATACTGCATGATAACGAATTGAATCTGCTGAACCAAAAGACCTTACAGAATTTTGTGTTTTAGGATATGCTATTAATTTATTTTGATTTGAAAACGATAAATAGCCTTTCATACCAATTGAATCGGCAGTTGTCCGAATTGACGGCAAACCACCTATTGTATAAATTTTAATATCTGAATTATCTATTCCATCTGTAAATTGGATGAACCCACCTTTGGTGTCTTTTGTTGAGGTTATTTTGTTATACATTCCTGTTTTGAAATAGTCAGAGCTTAATAAATAAACATTATTTGAAACTCCTGAACCTACAAATGCTGTATATTTTACATCTTCTAATTTATTATAATAGTTAGTATTTGATACAAATAAATAATAAATATTAGCCGTTGTGTCAAAATGAAAAGAGTAATTTAACCCATTAACAAAACTATTATCTGTCAAACCATCGCCAGTATAGTCTCCTCCAATAATTCTGTCAAAAGATGTGCTTACTTTATTATTTAAATTTTCTT
>CAIWET010000004.1 GCA_903911805.1 uncultured Ignavibacteria bacterium
AAAAATTTAAAAAAAAATCCCGCTTTATTAAGCGGGATTTTAGTAATTTATAATTAGTAATTAATTTACTAATCTTCGTCTGAATGTGCTTTCTTGAATTCATCCATCAATTTCATCTGAACATTTGGTGGAACTGACTGATATTCAATAAATTCTGATGTATATGTAGCTCTAGCTTGAGTCATAGAACGCAATGCAGTTGAATATTTATCTAATTCTGCTAATGGCATTCTTGATTTGATTTTTTGATATTTACCGTCTGAATCAATACCCATAATCAAGCCACGACGAGTTGGTAAATCGCTCATTACGTCACCAACGAAATCTTCTGGAACTTTAATTTCCACTTCATAAACTGGTTCCAAAATCTTTGGATCTGCTTTAATAAAGTTTTCTTTAAATACCATCATACCTGCTGTTTTGAAAGCAGCTTCGTTTGAATCAACTGGATGCATCTTTCCGTCATAGATATATAATCTGATATCACGAACATAAGAACCTGTAAGTGGTCCAATGTGCATTTTATCCATTACACCTTTTAGGATAGCAGGAATAAATCTTTGGTCAATTACACCACCAACGATACAGTTAACCAATTCAAGTTTTCCGCCCCAATCAAGATCAATCATTTCTTTTGCTCTGATAGTAATATCAGTTGCATAAGGTGCGCCTTCATACCAAGGTTCCATAATCATATGAACTTCAGCAAACTGACCAGCACCACCTGATTGTTTTTTATGGCGATACATTCCTCGAACTTGTTTCTGGATTGTTTCTCTATAAGGAACTCTAGGTTCTAAAAATTCAGTTTCTACTTTATATCTGTGTTCTAATCTCCATTTTGCAACGCCTAAGTGAAGTTCACCCTGACAGTAAACAATCATTTGACGTAATTCTTGTGAATGCTCAACCATTAAAGTTGGGTCTTCTTGGTGCAATGAATGCAATCCCATACCAACTTTTTCTTCTTCACCTTTTGTCTTAGGTGCTATAGCAACTCTAACTTTAGGATTTGGATATTCAATTGCTTTATAAGCATAATTTTTACCTTTTTCGTGCAATGTATGATTGATACCTGTTCCTTTTAATTTAACAGTAGCACCAATATCACCAGCATTTAATTGAGTTACTTCAACTCTTTTTTTACCACAAACTGAGAATATCTGATTGAATCTCTCAGCAGTAGATTTTTGGTCATTGATTAAATCAGCACCTGCGGAAACTTTACCTGATGCAACTTTAAAGAATGTCATATCACCTAAATGTGCTTCAGATACGAGTTTGAATACAAATAAAGAAGTATCTTTTGAAGTTAAATAAGGATGTACTTCATCTTCAGTAGTTTCCATTCCAGCCATTTCGAGTGGAGATGGACAAATATCACAGATAAAATCAGCTAATCTATCAGCACCAATATTATTTTTTGAAGAAGCGCAAAGAACAGGAACGATTTGTTTGTTGATTAAAGCTCTTCTTAATCCAGTCATCATTTCTTCAGTTGTTAATTCACCACTGTCAAAATATTTGGTCATTAAATCTTCATCAGTTTCAGCAATCATATCAATCAATTCTGATTTATATCCTTCAGCAATTATCATTTGTTCTTCATCAATATCTTTAACTACTGGTGTTGTACTTCCACCTGAATACTGATAAGCTTTCATTGATAAAATATCGATGATTGTATTAAATCCTGCACCAGTTGAAAGAGGATATTCAATAACTGTAACTCCACGGCCAAATTGCTCTTTAGCAGAAGTAACTGTTTCTTCGAAATTAGCTTGATCTTGGTCTAATTTATTAACCACAATCATTACAGGAGTGTTATACTTTGAAGTATAAGTCCAAGCATTTTCAGAACCAACTTCTAAGCCATTTTGTGCATTCAAGCAAATAACTCCAGTATCAGCAACTCTAGCAGCAGCTGACAACTCGCCGATATAATCGTCATATCCAGGAGTATCTAAAATATTAATCTTAAGATTTTTATATTCTGTAAATAATGGGGTGGTGAAAATTGAACCCTTTTTCTCGTGTTCAATTTCAGTGTAATCGGAAACTGTGTTTAATTCTTCTACTGTACCACGTCTGTTGATGGAACCGGTCTGGAAAAGCAAAGCTTCTGCAAGAGAAGTTTTTCCTGAGCCGGCGTGACCCAAAAGTGCGATGTTACGTATTTCCTTTGATTCGTAAACTTTCATAAAAAAACTCCAAAATTATAATGTATTT
>CAIWET010000005.1 GCA_903911805.1 uncultured Ignavibacteria bacterium
ATACATAAATTTTATAAAAAGAAATATTAGATAAAATATAACGTTTTTACTTTGCGAAAGTAAGTAAAAAATTGGATATGTAAAACAAATAAATTTAAAAAAATGATAATAACCTTTCCAGATGGAAATAAAAGAGAGTATCCTCAAGGAACAACAGGTATGGAAATTGCAAAATCCATTTCCGAAAGACTTGCAAAAGAATCTTTAGGTGTGGTAGTCAATGATACTAGATATGATCTTTCAAGAAAAATTATGAATGATTCAACTGTAAAAATTATTACATTTGATTCAGAAGATGGCAAAGAAATATTTTGGCATTCATCAGCTCATTTAATGGCAGAAGCAATTCAAGCAATATGGCCAGGTACAAAATTCGGTATTGGTCCTGCAATTGAAAATGGATTCTATTATGATGTTGATATCCCTGGCGATTATAAACTAACTTTAGAAGATTTAACTAAAATCGAAAAGAAAATGGTTGAGCTTTCTGTTGCTGAATCAGAATATGAGAGAATTGAAATATCTTGGGAAGAAGCTGTAAAGCATTTCAATGAAGTTGGTGACCAATATAAAATTGAATTGCTCGAAGGACTTCAAGATCAAGAAATTACTTTTTATAAGCAAGGTACTTTCTTAGATTTATGTCGTGGAACTCACGTACCTAATACTCAATTGATTAAAAATGTAAAATTACTTTCAGTTGCAGGTGCATATTGGAGAGGCGATTCAACTCGTGGAATGATGACACGTGTTTATGGTATAACTTTCCCTAAAAAGAAACAATTAGACGAGCATTTATTTATGCTTGAAGAAGCCAAAAAACGTGACCATAGAAAATTAGGCAAAGAATTGGAATTATATATGATTACTCCAAATATTGGCGGTGGTCTTCCTGTTTGGTTGCCAAAAGGTACATTTATCCGCAGAAAATTAGAAGAATTTTTGAGAACAGAATTAGTAAAAAGAGGATATGAAGAAGTTATCACTCCTCATATTGGAAATCTTAATTTATATAAAACTTCAGGCCATTATCCATATTATGCTGAGTCACAATTTGCTCCTATCAAAGTTGAAGACGAAGAATATATGTTAAAGCCGATGAATTGTCCTCATCATCATCAGATTTATGCATCTAAGCCACGTTCTTATCGTGATTTGCCAGTTCGTATTGCAGAATTTGGAACAGTATATAGATTTGAGCAATCAGGTGAATTGAATGGACTTTCCAGAGTTCGAGGATTTACTCAAGATGATGCTCACATTTACTGCACAGATGACCAACTGAAAGATGAAATTAAAAGTACTGTTGAATTAACTCAATTAGTATTTAATACTTTTGATATGAAAGTGACAACACGCCTTTCTTTCAGAGATGACCAATCTAGTAAATATGCCGGAGAAGCAGAAGTTTGGGAAAAATCTCAAAGAGAAATCAAAGAAGTTGCCGATGAAATGGGATTAGATTACTTCATCGGAATGGGTGAAGCATCATTTTATGGACCAAAAATCGACTTTATTGTAAAAGATGCGATTGGAAGAAAATGGCAATTGGGAACAGTTCAAGTTGATTATATTATGCCTGATAGATTCGAATTAGAATATACTGGTTCCGATAACTCAAAGCATCGTCCTGTAATTATCCATAGAGCTCCTTTCGGTTCAATGGAGAGATTTATGTCAATTTTGATTGAACATTATGCTGGTAATTTCCCATTCTGGCTTTGCCCAACACAAATCTCAATTTTGCCTATTGGTCAGGATCAACTTGCTTATGCTGAAGAATTAAAAGCTAAGCTTGAAGAAAAAGGATTCAGATCCAAAATTGACTCCAGAAGTGAAAAAATCAATAGAAAAGTTGCCGAATCTGAACAAGAAAAAATTCCTTTTGCTTTAGTTGTTGGTCAAAAAGAACAAGAAGCTGGAACAGTAGCTCTAAGAGAGCATACAAAAGGAAATCGTGGAACAAAAACTTATGAAGAAATCGTGGAATTATTTAGTTCATTGAATATTCCAGGATCAAAATCTGATCACTAGAGGAATTTGGTTTTATATTAAGATAATTAGATTAAATAAAGAGACGCAATGATTAAAGCGTCTCTTTATTGTTAAATAGCAAGAAATTTGATTTTTCAATTTAATCTATTTTTGAAGGATCCCAAGCAATTCTATAATTTTCATTTAAAGTATCAAGATATTCTCTATCTTCTGAAGAAAATTCAAAATCAAACAGATCAATATTCTCGATTATTCTACTTTCTGTAACAGACTTTGGTAAAGAGATTGTTCCAACGTCAATTGTCCATTTAAGCATTATTTGAGCTGGTGTTTTTCCATATTTTTCTGCGATTTCATTCATTTGATTTTTCTTAAATTTTCGCCCTCTAACTAAAGGTGAATATGCCTGAATATAGATATTTCGTTCTTTGCAATAATTCAATAACTCTTTTTGATAGAGATAAACGTGAAATTCAACTTGATTAATTGCTGGTAATACGTCATAACCTTTCATTTCTTCCAAATGATTGATTGTATAATTACTAACTCCAATTGACTTGGCATCTCCATTTTGAAAAATTTTCTCTAAACCTTTCCAGGACTTCATTCTTGTCTCGGTTTGGGGCCAATGAATCAAATATAAATCAATATAGTCAATATTGAGCTTTCTCATACTCACATCAAAAGCTCTCAATGATGTTTCATAACCTTGGTCAGCATTCCACAATTTTGTAGTCACAAAAATTTCCTCACGAGGAATTTTACTGTCCCTAACGGCTCTTCCTACATCCTCTTCATTCTGATAAAATGCAGCAGTATCGATTTGCCTATATCCATTTTCTAGGGCAAATCTAACAGCGTGATAAGCTGATTCACCAGGATTTGCAAGGTAGGTACCTAGACCAATAACTGGAATTTCATGTCCAGAATTTAGTTTATATTTTGATAATTTATTCATTTATTTAATTTTAATTTTTAATAATCAATTGTTTAAATCTTTTTGTTCCACTAACGGTTTCAACTATATACGTTCCATTATTCAAATTGTTCAAATCAACTCTAATAATGTTATTTATTGGATTTGTTACATTATTGATAAAAACAATTTCACCTAACATATTATAAATCCTAACAGTATAATCTCTTTCCTCATCATTTTTAAATTCAATTCTGATGAAATCATTGCTAGGATTTGGATAAACTGAGAAGTCCTTTCTATCAATTTGATCATTCGTATCATTAATATCTTCAAAATTATATTCCTTATTTAAATAGCTATTGGAATAATATTTACATTCTGACCATACATTTCCTATATTTTTGATTTCGATATTGATCTTTGATTTTCCTAAAGTTAATTCAGGTTTAATAAAGAATAAATCTTCTCTCAATCGTATTGAATCATTATTTCCAGGATTAAACCAAATCCCAGAATAATTTCCATCAATATATACTTCTGCTTTTTGATTTAAAAACGAATAATTGAAAATTCTTGATAAATAGATATTTTGGCTCGTCGAATCAATATTTAAACTAAAAGAGGATTCATTTTTAATAATATTGCCAATTAACTCTTCTTTTAAAAAATCGTATGTTCCTTCGAAACTACTAATAACTTTTTCTCTTTCTGAATTTGCATTTTGATAATTATGATCAATTTCAGATTTTGAATTTCCGCAAATAATTGAATCGCTTAAAATCAAATTACTTTTCAAATCTGAATAATAAAAAACTAAAGATCTTACATATATATTTGATTGGAAAGTACTATTTTTTTCAAAATTTAATTCAATTTTATTATGAAATACTATTGGATCATTTATAAAAAGTCTATACATTATTCTATTCGAATATTTATGATCAATCAATCCATTAAACGGATTTGAAATTAGCCCATTATGAAAATAGAAGCCACTATTAAAAAAATCTTCTAAACCTGTTCCATAAATCATTGGAGTTTTTAAATTATCAATATAAATTCTATCATCACATTCTAAATATTTTATATGTTCGTGGCTTGAATAATCATTTATAATTCCAACAATGTGCCCAGATGATCTAGTATTAATTACATTATAATCTTTAGAGGAATCTTGGTTAGTTTTATATACTGCATTAAAATATTGATAATTGTTAATGTCGCCAATCTTAGTATCAAATGAATAATTTAATACTAAATCTTCAATTGGTGATTTGGATTTATTAACTAATATTATTTTTGCATTTTGTTTAAATGGTATAGGAAAATAATTATATAAAAGATTTGAAATTTTATTATATCCAATCATTAAAGATTTATTTTCAAATCTGCCATAAGAACCTACACCAAAAAACAAATCTAATGGAGCGTCAATTAAAGGTTCCTTAAGATTATCAAAATAAAAAAGTATTCTAGAATTTTTTAAAATATCATTTTTTTTATCTGAAATATCATCGCTAGAAAAGTATGCTAACTCTTGAGTTCCATACCAAGATTGATTTTCAATCGTATAAGAATGATTATTTTCACTAATAGTATCTCCAATATCTAATGAA
>CAIWET010000006.1 GCA_903911805.1 uncultured Ignavibacteria bacterium
CTAATAACAGATTTGGTAACAGGCAGAAGAAAAGTACCAGAATAGAAAGAACTAAATATGCAATTTACAGATATATCAGAAAAAGGTTTTCAAAAATTCATCACCAATTATTTGGTTAATGAGCATAAATATATTGAAACCAAAACAGGAGATTTCGACAAAGAATTTTGCTTTAATAAACAGCAATTATTATCTTTTATCTCAGCAACTCAAAAGGATGCTTATGAGATGATTCAAAAAAAAGGTGAAAGAGATTTCTTTTCTCGATTAGATAAAAAAATAAGCGAAGTAGGAGTAATTGAAGTTCTAAGAAATGGCGTAAAGCATTTAGACAAAACAATTGATCTCTTTTATAGAAAACCCTCATCGCTTTATAATATTAAAGATTCTGATAGATATTCTGCAAATATATTTTCAGTTACCCAAGAACTGATTTATAGCACAAATCACAACAACCGATTAGACTTGGCAATTTTTCTCAATGGCATACCAATTATTACTTGCGAATTGAAAAACCCATTAAGTGGACAATCAGTTCATAATGGCATTCGCCAATATAAAAATGACCGAGATCCGAAAGACAAAATATTGAGTTTTGCAAGATGTATGATTCATTTTGCCGCAGACACCGAACTCATTTATATGTGCTCAGAATTGAAAAAGAAAGATTCATTTTTCATACCTTTCAATAAAGGTATAAATGACGGTTCACCCATACCACCTTTTGGTGCAGGTAATCCTGTTAACCCAAACGGACTAAAAACACATTATCTATGGGAAGACATTTTAAGCAAGTATTCATTAAGCAATATTATTGATAAATTTGCACAAGTTGTTGAAGAAACAAATGAAGATACAAATAAAAAAACAAAGAAGATGATATTCCCACGCTATCATCAATTGACTTGTGTTAGGCAGATATTAGAGCACTCTAAAGAAAATGGTATAGGTCAAAGATATTTAGTTCAACATTCTGCAGGTTCAGGTAAGTCAAAGTCAATAGCTTGGCTTGCTCATCAACTTCACGGTTTATTTGATAGTTCAGGTACAAATAACATTTTCGATTCTGTAATTGTAGTTACCGATAGAACAGTTTTGGATAAGCAATTAAGAGATGAAATAAAGCAATTTTCACCCAAAAAAGGTATAGTTGAAGCTATAACAGGAGAAGGTGCCAGTAAAACAAGTCAATTAAAGTCCGCTATTGCAATTAGAAAAAAAGTAATTATTTGCACTGTTCAAACCTTCCCATTTTTAATTGATGAAATGAAAGAATTAGTAAATTTAAAATTTGCTATAATAATTGATGAAGCTCACAGCAGTCAGAGTGGTGAAACTTCTGCTAAAATGAATGCAGCTCTTTCAAGTAGTGAAAATGAAGAAGAAAATGAAACAGAAGAAAAAACAATAGAAGATATAATTAATGATTTAATAGAGAGCCGAAAAATGATAAAGAATGGCTCTTATTTTGCCTTTACAGCTACTCCAAAGAATAAGACATTAGAAACATTCGGAGTTCCGAAAACTTATGTAAAAGGATCAGATGTAAAAACAGCTTTCGAACCATTTCATTTATATTCAATGAAACAAGCCATTGATGAAGAATTCATTCTTGATGTTTTGGAGAATTACACAACTTATAAATCCTATTATGAAATTCAAAAAGCTGTAGAAAATAATCCTGAATTTGATACAAAGAAAGCTCAAAAGAAATTAAGATCATTCGTTGAAATTCACGAATTTGCTATTGAAGAAAAATCAAAAATAATGATTGATCATTTTCTATTAGATGTAAAACATTTAATAAATAGTGAAGCTAAAGCAATGGTTGTTACCAAAAGCATTTTAGCTGCAATAAAGTATAAGAAAGCTTTTGACGCATATTTAAAAGAAAAGAAGTCACCATTTAAAGCAATAGTTGCATTCTCTGGTAAAAAGACATATAAAGGTATAGAGTATACCGAAAAAGATATGAATACTTTTGATAAGAAAAACCACGATATTCCAAAGAATTTTAAAAAGAATGAATATAAGTTTTTAATAGTTGCTAATAAATATCAGACAGGTTTTGATGAACCTTTACTTCATACTATGTATGTTGATAAGAAACTGCAGGACGTTGCAGCAGTACAAACCCTTTCGAGATTAAACAGAGCAAAGAAGCCATATAAAAATGATACTTTTGTTTTAGACTTTTATAATGCAGTTGAAGATATTAAAAAAGCTTTTGAGCCATATTATACTTCAACAATTCTTAGCGAAGAAACAGATCCAAATAAACTAAATGATTTGGTTGATGCTTTAGATAATTTTGAAGTTTATACAGCAGAATTGGTTGATGACTTTTTTGGTAAATATCTTGATCAAGCAGACAGAACCATATTAGACCCATTAATTGATTCATCTGCACATATATTTAATTTCAATTTAGATAAAGACAAAAAAATAGATTTTAAGATCAAAGTAAAATCATTTATTAAATCTTATAGTTATTTAGCAAAAATTTTAGACTTCAATATAGCTTATTGGGAGAAATTGTGGTGGTTTTTGAAATACTTATTGCCAAAACTTATACTAGACCAAAATGAAGATTTAGCAGAAGGTATTGTTGAATCAGTAGAATTTTCAAAATACAAACCACTTCGTCAAGGTAAAGAAGCAATTAATTTAGCTGGTGAGCCAGGCTTTGTATATCCAGTTTCTATTGATGCAAGTGGAAGTGAAATAATTCCAGAATTAGATACATTAGAAAACATTATAGAAGCGTTTAATCATCGTTTCGGAGATATTGACTGGACAGACAAAGACAAGGTAAATGAAATATTAACACAGCAAATACCTGACGCAATGAAAAAAGATTTAAGAATAATGGATGCAATTAATACTTCGCCTGACAAACAAAATGCAAAAATTTCTTCCGACAAAAAGGTAGAAGAATTAATGCAACAATATTTATTCACTCAAACCGAAATCTTTACCAAATTCTCACAAGATAAAGACTTCCAAAGGCGTTATAAAGAATTCATATTTGATGCTTTATGGCAAAAAAGAGGTGGCAATTATTTAGGGATGTAATATTAGATTAATTGGAATAACTTATGATTACAGATTTAGAACTAGGCTTTGAAATAAAACTTGATTATGAAATGAACTCTGATAACCCAACTAGAGTATTTTATACTATGGCAGGCATGATAGAATCTTTTCAAGAATTTGATAATCTTTTAGCTAAATCAATAAATGTTGATTTAGAAACAATTCTAAAATTACAGAAGATAGAAACAGGATCAATAAAATCCTATATTTCTATCTTTATAAAATCAATTGATAATGATGCAATTAAAAATTTAGACTGGAAAAAAATAGTTGGATCTTATTTACTAAAAGGAAAAGAGAAATTAATTAAATTTTTAGATGAAAATAAA
>CAIWET010000007.1 GCA_903911805.1 uncultured Ignavibacteria bacterium
GGAAGAAGTAAAGATACCCTTGTTGCCTATATAAAAGATAAAGATGGTAAATTAATTTGCAAAAAAGAAATTGTTTTAGAAACTTTAGATTGGAAACAAGGTAAAATAATTGAAATTAATGAACCAACAGAATCTAACACTACTGATTTATCAATTCGATATTATCCAAACCCAGTTGAAGAATTATTAAATATTGAAATAAGTTCTGAAATTTGCAAAAAAGTAAAAGTAAAATTACTAACTTTAAAATCTGAGGAATTATTTAATAGAGAAGTTAAAACAAATGCACTAAACCAATTTTCAACAGAAGGAATATCAAATGGAGTATATTTCATAAAGATAGAAGATTGCGATAGTGACAAATTTATTATTAAGAAAATCGTTATTAAGAAATAAAATGAATAAATTGAATTTTGGAGGAAAAATGAATCGAGTTCGCAAAACGGGATTGCTAATGATGGTAATATTTGCCGGATTATATAATCAGAACTTATATTCCCAAGCTGGTGGCGCTGCAGTGCCGTTTTTGTTGATATCACCGGATGCTAGATCGAGCGGAATGGGTGAAGTAGGAACTGCTATTGCAGATGATATATACGCAATTTTT
The DNA here is from genome assembly GCA_903911805.1 of uncultured Ignavibacteria bacterium. Classification (GTDB taxonomy): domain Bacteria; phylum Bacteroidota; class Ignavibacteria; order Kapaibacteriales; family UBA2268; genus CAIWET01. The sequence goes on from CAIWET010000007.1 coordinate 608, forward strand.
TGGAATCCAGGTGGTCTAGGATTTTTGGACTATATGGGAAAAGACAAAGAAACAGGCGAGAATATTCCATTCAGACAAGTATCATTATCATATTCAAAATGGTTACCACAATTTAATGCTGACTTGTTCTATAGTCACGGAAGCATTGGGCAACATTTTGACAAATTGAATGGTACATTAGCATTTAATTTTGTATTTATGAATTTAGGTGAATTTACAAGAACACTTGATAATGGTGAAATAAAAGGAAAATTCCTTTCTAATGAATTCGCGGTTGGTTTATCTTATGGAACTATTATTGCAACAGATTTGGGACTTGGTACTCAAATCAGATATATCCAATCTAACTTAGCACCAGTTTCATCCGCAAGTGGTGGAGATGCTGGAGTTGGAAGAAGTTTGGCTTTTGATATCGGTATTTTATGGAAACCATTAGAATTAAATCTTCTTGGATTGAATTTAGACGATAGAATTTCTTTGGGATTAAATCTGCAAAATGTGGGTCCTAAAGTGACATATAGAAATGAATCCGATCCTTTGCCAACCAACTTAAGACTAGGTACAGCATTTAATCTTTATAAAGATGAAATCAATGATTGGAAATTTGCAGCTGATTTTGCTAAATTATTAGTAAAAAGAGATAGCTTAGGTTCTGATCCACTTCCTAAATCTTTAGTAACAGGTTGGGACAATCCAGGAGCTGAATTATCTTTTGGAACAGAATATATTTATGGTCAAACAGTTGCTTTAAGAGCTGGATATTTCACTGAACCATCAAGACTTGGCAATAGAAAATATTGGAATTTCGGATTAGGTGTAAACTACGATATTTTCCGTTTGGATTTCAGTTTTATCAATACAATTGAAGAAAATCATCCTTTAGCAAATACAATGAGATTTTCAATGTTAATCAATTGGGAATAGATTTGATTATCTAATTTATATTTAAGAGGGCATTTCGAATACAAGAATAATCTTGTAATGCCATTCTCAAGCCAGAGAAAAATCCAGTAAATCTTCAAATTAATAGATTGCTGGATTTTTTTTTGCTAACAATAAATATTATAATCTCATTATTTGTTGTTTAAATTTAAATTATTTATTTTTGCATAATAGCGGTTACACTTGTAACAGAATTGTTGGAAAAATGAATATTCAATATCTAAATAGGAGATTTAAAATGAAAAAGTTAATGTTAATCGTGTTTCTTTTAATGGCAAGTAGTTCGCTGTTTTCGCAGCTTGAAGTTGTCTGGCAGAAAACTTATCCAGAGTATATTCAATTTGCTAAGTTTTCGCCAGATGGCAAATATTTATATTGTGCAATTGGTGATAGTATTGTAATTTTAGATGCATTGTCAGGAGAAAGATTAAGAAGATTTGAAGGTACACAATCTTGTTATCATATGTCAATATCAAATTCAGGAAATTATTTAATTACTGGTATTGCTGGGGGTATTGCCATTTGGGATATTAAAGCAGAAAAATATTTAAAGCAGTACGGAGGTGGAATTGTATATTTAGCAATATCGAATGATGATAAATATATGTACTGGTTATATTCTGATGGATATATGAGAATTGTAGATATGAAAAATGATTCAATTGTAAAACAAATTCAAACACATAAAATTCAAAGTGCTAAATTATCAAACAATGGAAAAATATTGGCAATAGGGTACTCATATAAAGGGTTTAATCAAATGGGAGAAACAGTTTTTTATGTAAAACTTGAACTTTGGGATGCTGAAAATTTAACATTTATTAAAGTGCTGCAAGATGCAAAGGGTAGTGATGGTTATTGGAATTTTGATTTTTCAAAAGAAGATAAGTATTTTGCTTCTATATCATCTGTTGGCTTTGTTAACACAATATATAACATTCTTGAAAATAACATAGAAGAGGTCTCGCCAAATAATTTACCTGTTTTTAATTTTAAATTTACCAAAGATAATTCAAAATTATATTATAGATCTGGGAGTGTATTGGATTATAAAACAAAAGATAATAATTTATTTTCATATAATATGAAAGATAAAATTATGGAAACCGAAGGAGATACTAATCAATTTTATATTTTTATGGGTTCATTCAAATGGTTTACATTGTTAAAAAAATCAATAACTTCTGTTAATTATGAATCAGAAATTCCATATTTAATAATCAATTATTCACAAGATGGCATTTTGCAATTAAAATGTAGTTACGATGTTGAGCAACCGTTTGAGATTACTATCAGCACAATTGAAGGAAAAATAATTTATACTTCAAATGAAGCAGAATTAAATTCAACGAAAGAGATGATATTTAAATTACAACTATCTAATGGAACTTATATTACAAAAGCTAAAACAAAAAATAGAATTTATACCCAAAAATTTCAAGTTTTGAGGTAAAATATGAGAAATTTATTAATATTGTTTTTGCTAATTTATTTTGCAAAAGCACAAGATATTGAACCAAATCAAAAACAATTCAATGTTAACGGTGTTTTAAAATATTTAAATGCTAATGATACAAATAACCAACAGAAACATTTCTTGAAAGGTTGGCATTGGGATTCTAAGAAAAAAATAAATGAAGCATTACTTATGAATCAAGTTGACCTCTATCAATGGGACAATGATAAAATATTCCAAGACTCAGCAATGCTAATAATAAAACCTTATAATTATTCTCACGCAAATGACGGTAAAATATTCAATGCACGTTCAATACAGTATGCACCATATTTACAAATAAATACTTCAAATCCGGATGATTTGGTAATTAGACAAGGAGATACTTTAAAAGAAATCTTTGGATTTAAATATATCAATGGAAATATAGAGACTAATCATTCAAACCCAAATTTCTATAAATTGATAATTGATAGGACTAAACAAAATTCAATTATTTTAGATAATCCCTGGCCTCAGGATTTCTTTAGTAAACAAAGTGTCGAAACTGACTCTTATATTAATAATAATTATTTATGTAGAGAAATGTATATTTCAATTAATTTATCAAGAATTGGAAATCCAATTGGAAATGATACAAATTTGTTAAAAATTGAGTTACCATTTTCAGAAATTGATACCACAATATCCGGTATAGATACTTTAGTATATAATCTAATAAAATTCGATATGATACCCAGTCCTAATATAAATGATACAATTCAAAATGCAAGAGGAATTTATAGAAATTTAATTGAGTTAGATTCTGTGAAAACTCGATGTTTTTATATTAAAAGAAATATGTTACCGATAGATAATTCAAATATAACTGTATCAGCTCATTTTATAATGAATGGAGATACTACAGATTTTAATCGTGAAGTAAAATTATTTTCACCTCCTAAAGCACCTTCTATTTATAAAATTGATAGTTTAGGGATTAGAATAACATATTTAGGACAGGACTCATTAGCAATAAATTGGGTTCGATTTGAAACACCTCACGCACAAAAGTTTTTAAGAGGTTATTATGATAATGTTATCATTAATGATATTCAAGATGTTTTAGATAGATTTACTGTTGATTCAAATCAATTTAAACAAAATAATCCTCAATCTAATCTCTTCCGATTCAATAATATAATTGAAGGCTTCCCAATGAACTGGCAGGCAGAGAGATATTTGAATAAATTGATTGGAAATATTGGAACTAATGAAGTTGGGAATTATTATACAAAACATTATGAAAGATATGTTAATCCACCAGATAGATGGTTTGGCTTAGTCGGATTAGGAAATGTAATTTCACAACCTTATACTAAATCAGTGATTCCTTGGAAATTTTTAGATCTTAAAAATATTGGGTTAATAAATGGCTATTTAGGAATAGATACAACATATTCTGGTCATATAGAATTAAATTATGACCAAAAGAAAGCAAAATATGAAGAATACTTATTAGGCACTGATCTTAAATTCTTAAATGCAAAATATTTTAAAGACCATCCAAATGAAATGTCTGAATATTTATTTGCACTAAATGGCGGTTATTGGAAAGGATCATCGTTAGGTTTAGTTGAAACTTATGTATATCATAATTTTATTAAAAGCATTAATGTTAATATGATATATTCTCATTTAAATTGGTGGAGCCAAATATTTACCCATACTTGGTGGAAACCTTTGAATGAAATAATTGATGTACCATATTCAAATTATGGATTAAACTCAAGACCTTGGACAGGTGAAGAATTTAAATACTATACAATACTTCCAATTATTTTAGGTGCAAAAGGTGTTATTTATGATGGTGCAGTAAGTGCCGGAGGAAGATATAATTGGGATTCTGCAAGTAAAAAAGATGTATGGTCTATTCCTAAACCAGCTGTTGATGATTATTATTATACAATACCAGCAACACAATCAAGATTAGATTCATTGAATGGTTGGGATTATGTAAAAGATGATTCTGTAGGTGCAGACTTTTATAGCTTAAATAGCGAACATTATAAATTAGATAGTTTAATATATTATCCATTAAATGAAATTGCTCAAACTTTGGGAGTGCCAACAAACAGAATTTATATGGGAAGAAAATCTACAAGAATCGAAATGCGTAAGCTCCACGACTGGATAACAATAAATGATTCAGTTTTGATGAATTTAAGATTACAAAGCTATTTTGCACACGGTTATAAAATATGGGAGAATTTTCATCCAAAATATAATAATAATCCTATTCGAAATATTGTAAAATTAGATTATGTAAAAACAAGGAAACTATGGAATAATGGTTTTTTAGTTCCAAAAGATGAATACGAACCGAATGAATCATCTTTTTTTGATATTACATTATTATCTCATACAAGCGATCCAAATATGAATAATAATTTCTTTATTGGATATGCTAATCGTCGAACTAATCCGCTTATTTTAGAGTATGATACTTTAAAATTTTATTCAACAGCGGAATTTGATGAATTTGTAGTAAAAGATAGTTCTAAAGGAATTAATGGTACTTTTTTCCCAAAATCATATTGGCAGTACCAATTTTGGAGGAGAGCCGGTAGCAGAGAATTATCAATTCAATTTGCTGGAGCTAAACCACAAGATCCATTATATGAAATATTTCCGTATTATTACAAAATACAAGAACTTGGCGTTGGTACTAATTATTTTAACCAAGATTCTGGATTCTACTGGACGGACAGCCTTTACTACCACAAAATAGATACTACTGTAATGAAATATGGTGCACTTAAATCAAGATTACTTCCTGGACAAGGAAAGATTGTATCAATAATTGATGGAAATATTATTGAAAAAATTTGTCCTCCAATTCCGATTTATAGTTGTGAAGAACTCCTTAAAGATATTAGTTTTTATGTGGTAAGGGATCAGAATATTTGGGGTGATTCTTGTAAATATGATTTATCATTGATAATCCCACAGGGCTGGCAATTTGATTCAACAGATATAAGAACAATCATTAGAACAGATAGTTCGCCTGCTCATTTAACTTTTAATTCAACATATAATTATAATATTAACCAACAGGATAGCACTGTTTATGTTCGTTTGGATTCCATTCCAGTTAATCAGGAAATTGTATTTGGTTCTTTCTATACAACTTGTCCAGAGCATTTTACAGTAAAATTTCACGTTGGTAAACGAATAATGGAGATATTCCCTGGTTGCACTTATGATGGTAATTTCGAAGGAGATTGCACTTGTGGTTACCAAATGAGAAGTTCTACCAATTGTTGCGACAATATTGATTTATATGCTGCTGAAACTACAGAAGATGGGCAATTATCTGGCAAATTCAATGTTTTCGCTAAACAGAATACTACTGATTGTGCCGTATGTGAAATTAGTTTAGTTAGAAAATTTGATACAAAAGTATTAGCAAAATTGACAAAAGATAAGAAGGAAAAGAAATTAAATTTAGCTAATTTTGCAAATATTGGCAAAATTTCAATGGATAAATCTAATGGAAGAAGTAAAGATACCCTTTTTGCCTATATAAAAGATAAAGATGGTAAATTAATTTGCAAAAAAGAAATTGTTTTAGAAACTTTAGATTGGAAACAAGGTAAAATAATTGAAATTAATGAACCAACTGAATCAAACACAACTGATTTATCGATTCAATATTATCCAAACCCAGTGGAAGAATTATTTAATATAGAAGTTAATTCTGAAATTTGCAAAAAAGTAAAAGTAAAATTACTAACTTTAAAATCTGAAGAATTATTTAATATTGAAGTCAAAACAAATGCACTAAACCAATTTTCAACAGAAGGAATATCAAATGGAGTATATTTCATAAAGATAGAAGATTGCGATAGTGACAAATTTATAATAAAGAAAATAGTAATAAAGAAATAAATATAGACTTTGTATTTTAGTTTAATTTGTTTTGGTTTTTTAAATAACCATTTTTAATAATTAAATAATAGGAGATTGAAAATGAAAAAATTATTGTTGATATTAGTTATTCTAATTGGGGGTATTATCCTTACATCTTGTCCGGATAATACAACAAATCCAAACATTATTCCAAAAGAGATAATCCCATTAGACTTGGCAGCTCATAATGTGCTAATGTATATTAATGAATTTAGAAAAGAGAACCTATTAGATACTCTTAATTGGAATGCTTATTTGGCTACCACTGCCGGAGTTCATACAAAAGATATGGCTTCAGGAAAGTATGAGCTTGGTTATCATGGCACAGAAGCAAGAGCCGACTCGATAAATAAGTATATTCCTTTTAGTGTTAATTATGAAATTGTTTCTACTACAAAAGGAAATACAGATGATGCTACTAATGTCTATTATCTTTGGAGAGATTACAATCGTAATGCTCTTTTAGCAAATTATAAAATTGCTGGTGTGGCAGTTGATACTAGCAAAGATGGAGTATACTATTTTATGATTATAATGGTACTTCCAAAATAAAAAATATAATTGATTCTTCAGGCATCAATTATTTGCTTTACGCCATTTATGATGTTTTCAATTTTGATTTCTTCTACTGAATCTTCGCCTTCAGGAGCTGAAATCAAAATTTGAACATCAGAAAGTGGAGCAAATTTTGCTGTATTTTGAGTAGTTCCATTATAAAATGCCAAAATCGGTTTATTAAATGCTGATGCAATATGTACTACAGAAGTATCAGAGGTAATTATAATATCCGAATATTTTACTAATGAAATTAATTCGTCAAAATTCTTTGATTTAATAAATGAAGCATTTTGATTTGAATTTGCAATTTCCTCAGCAATTTCATAATCAATTTTTTCAGCTGTAACGATAATGTTTAAATTATAAGGAATGACTTCTAATATTTTCAGCCATTTTTCTTTAGAAAGCTTTCTATTTGGCTTGCCAGCTGATAAATTTATTAGAATATTTCGCTTTTTATTGAAGTTAGCAAAACGATTTTTAACGATAAGGTCCGATTCAGGATTTGGATAAAGTTCTGGCATCTCTGAAAAGCTCTTTTCCATAATATTTATCTTGCTCAAAATCTGATTGCATCTTTTAACGAAATGTAGGCTTGAATTCTCGCTTTCGTGAGGAATTTCGATGTCAAAAGTATTTTTTCCAATTTTATTAAAACCAATTTTTTTATTTGCTTTAATCGATTTTGCTAATAACTGGCTCTCAGATGAGTAATGATCTTTGGGGTCAATCAAATAATCATATTTTGTAAATCTATGACTTATCAATAACTTAATCAAAGCAAAAGGACTTTTTTTAAAGATAAATATTCGATGAATTAATGGATTGTTTTGTAATATATCGGAATTATCATTAGCACAAATCACAGAAATTTCAGCATTTGGAAATTGATTTTTTATTGATCTAAACATCGGAGTAGTTAAAATCATATCACCAAATCTGTGTAAAACAGGTATAATTATCTTCATAATACAAAAAAAACAAATAAATAAAAAAAATATTCATAATTTATTTTGCAAAATAAATTTTTTTCAATAATTTCACATATAGAATTTGACGAAAAGAAAAAAAGTTATGAAATAAAATACGTTTAGACGTTCTTTTCTATAAAATATAATTATTAAGGATGGTAACATGTCATTATTAAAAGAAAAATTAGCTCAAATTTTTCCAGCTCAAAAAGCTGAAATTGCTGCTTTTTTGAAAGAGCACGGCGATAAACAAGTTTCTACAGTTACATTAGCGCAAGCTTATGGTGGTATGAGAGGCGTTAAAGGTTTGGTTTGCGATACTTCAGAAGTTCCACCAGATAAAGGTCTAATCATTAGAGGTATTGAATTAAAAGATATTACAGATAAATGGCCTGAAGAAATTTTATGGTTATTATTAACTGGTGAATTACCTAATGCAGAAGAATTAGCTGACTTACAAGCTGAATTAAAAGCATCTCAGGAAGTTCCTGAATACGTTTGGAATGTAATTGATGCAATGCCTGCAGATTCTCATCCAATGGCAATGTTCAATACAGCAATTTTAGTTATGCAAAAAGAATCAGTTTTTGCTAAAAAATATGCTGAAGGCATGAAAAAAGATATGTATTGGGATGCAACCTATGATGACGCTATCCAAATTATTGCTAAATTACCTGCAATTGGTGCTTATGTTTACAGAAAAAGATTCGGCAAAGGCGCAAGAATTGAATCCGATGCAACAGCTGATTGGTCAAAGAACTACGTTCATATGTTAGGTTTACCTGACGAAAACGAAAGCTTTACAAAATTAATGAGATTATATCTCAATCTTCACTCAGACCACGAAGGCGGCAACGTTAGTGCCTATTCAGCATCCACAATTAGCTCAGCCCTATCTGATTTATACTATTCATTATCCGGCGGTTTAAACGGCCTTGCAGGTCCATTACATGGATTAGCAAATCAAGAATGTTTAGGTTGGGTATTGGAAACTATGGAAAAATTCGGTGGCGCTCCTACTCACGACGAATTAAGAGATTATGCTTGGAAAACATTAGAATCTGGCAAAGTTGTTCCTGGATACGGCCACGCTGTATTAAGAATTACTGACCCTAGATTTGATGCATTCTTAGCTTTCGGTAAAGAACATATGTCAGAAGATCCAGTTTTCCAAACTGTTCAAAGAGTTTTCGAAACTGTTCCAGACGTATTGAAACAAGTACAAAAAATCAAAGATCCATGGCCAAACGTTGATGCTGGCTCAGGCGCATTATTATATCACTATGGATTAAAAGAATTCAGCTATTATACTGTATTATTCAGTATTTCAAGAGCTTTAGGTATTGCAGCTCAGTCAATCGTTGCTAGAGCAATGGGATATCCTATCACAAGACCTAAATCATTACCATTAGGCGCTTACAAAAAATTAGTTGGCGCAGAATAATTAATGTAATTGATTTTCTAATTTGAGGCAGGCTTTATCCCCTGCCTCTTTTTATTTGGAGCAATAATGCAAGAATATTATTCAGTTAAAATTGTTGGTGGCAGATATAATCTACCAAATCATTGTGCGTGCTGTATGGATAATAATCCCGAAAAAAATATTCGAGTAAGCACAGGAGATACAAGTCGCAGAATGAATTATTTTAATTTCAATGTTTGCACTTATTGCAAAAAGCACATACTTAAAGCTACTATTATTAAAATACCCAAAAGAGCAATGGCAGTACTTTGCCTGGCTGGAATTGTTTTAATGATAATTGCACTCTTTAGTGATTTCTCAATTGATAAGCTCTATGAAGAATCAATCCCAAATCTTTTTCTGCTTTCAATTCTTTTGATAACGTGGTTGATTGAAAAAGTATTTCTGAAATCGGTGAAATTAAAAGAAAATTGTACTTGCCTAACTCACCCAATAAATTCTTCTATTTTTAATAATTATACAACTCAAGAGTTTCACTTCACAAACTTAAAATATGGTACTGAATTTGCAAAAACAAATGGAGTATTTATTGAAAATGAAGAATAATTATTGAGATAAATCTTAATTAATAATCGCTCCAACCATTTGATATATAAGTATATATATGCTTTTTAAAAATTTATTGCAACCCATCTAAAATATTATCGTTACATATAAGTTAATATATTAAATTTAAGTAACTAATTTTATTTGAGGAGTTCCTATGAAAAAAACACTTTACACCCTTTTATTGGTAGCAATATCAATGGCAATTCTGGCATCTTGCTCAGAAAGCACAACACCTACAACCACAACTTATATGACTGATTATTATCCAATGCAGGTTGGAAATTATTGGAAATACAACGTTGACTCAACTGACTCGCAATATAACACTATTAGAACCAAAAACATCTCAATTACTAAAATCAATCAAATGATGACATATATGAACAAAAGCTGTTATCAATTCTTTGAAAATTCTGATACAACTTATCAATACGTTTCTGGAAATTCAGCTTATACATTTACAGCTGGATTTAGCTTTGATGATGAAAAATCAAATGCTGGTCAATGGATAGAAATATACAACTTGTCAAAACAAGTTACTGTTGTTAATATTGATACAACTTTTGATGTAATGGGTTTTAGTATGCAAATTAAAGCCACTGGAACAAGTAAACCTTCAACAACTAAAGGTTCATTTATTTATAAAGGTGTAACATATGAAACTTTTGATTTTGATCTAACAATGGATATGTCTATGCAAGTTGTAGGTATGCCAGAAACTAAAACTACTAGTGCCATGACTGGCAAAAACTCTATGGTAAAAGGTATTGGTTTGGTAAAAGTAATCGGCAAAACAGTTGAAACAAATCCAGAAAATGGAACAACAACCAGTTACGAAAAACAGACTTTAACAGAAACTAATGTAAAATAGTTGAATAAAAGCATAGCTGAATGATTAATTTGTAGAGACGCACTGTAATGTGCGTCTTTTTTTTGTTCTATGCCGACATCCTCAAGCAAAGAGAAGGATCGGATTAATTTTTTTGATTGTCATGCCGCACTTGATGCGGCATCTGCGTTTGAAATAAACGACCACCACCCGCCCCACCCTAAATCCCTCCCCTTGAAGGGAGGGACTTTGAAGAAGTAGTACAGACATTCTTGTCTGTGCATAATCAATACCGTCATCATCAAGCGAAACGAAGCGATGGATCGCGTTAAATAATTTCGTGATGTCATTCCGAACTTCGGTGCGGTATCTACGTTTTCTTTACCCCCTTTTTCAAAGGGGGACTGGGGGTTTCTCTTTATCTTGATAAGATGACCACCCCGTCAAAACGTGCATGAATACACGTTTTATCACCCCTCCTTATAAAAGGAGGGGAAGTAAAATAGTAGAATTATTATTTGTGGAGACAGGTATTAGACATTTCTTTTTTTATATTACAATTACAATAAAATTGGTGCTGTTTCGCAAATTTCTACATTTAGAGATATGAATGATACTACTTTTGTCGAAAATTTTTCGTATAATAGTGATGGTAGAATTAAGCAATATGTAAAAAGATTTTTTGGAGAACTTTTTAATACTTGTGGTGATATAGAGCTTAAATTGCTTTGGCATATCGTTTCCCACGAAATAGGTCAAATGTATGATTTTACAATAGGTTTTTATGAATTTATAATGAGGAAAAAATGA
>CAIWET010000008.1 GCA_903911805.1 uncultured Ignavibacteria bacterium
ATTAAATATATAATTATGGAAAATCCAAAAATTGCCATTATTGGTTATGGTCAAATGGGCAAAGAAATAGAAAGAATTGCAAAAGATAAAAATCTTGCTATAACTGATATCTTTGATATCGATAAACCAATTGATTTCGCTAAAAATTACGAATTTGACGTTGCTATTGATTTCTCTCATAACTCAGCATTATTAAATAATCTGACTATTTTGGCAAATATGAAAAAGAATTTGATAATTGGCACTACCGGTTGGATGGAGCAAATGCCAAACGTCAAGAAAATTGTTGCAGATTCGGGCATCGGTGCCGTTTATGGTTCAAATTATTCAATCGGGATGCAAATCTTTAATAGAATAATTTCGCTTGCCTCCGCTTCCATCAACAATGTGGAAGATTATGATATATTTTTGCACGAACTTCACCATAAAAGGAAAAAAGATTCTCCAAGCGGAACAGCATTATCTTTAGCAAATATTATTACTCACAATATTGACAGAAAAAATCAATTATTGATTGATTCCGCTAAAGAAGAAATTAAACCTAATGAGTTACACGTAAGCTCAACTCGCGGTGGAGAAATCTTCGGTACTCATACTATTTATCTTGATTCGTTCGCTGACACAATAGAATTGACCCACAGAGCAAAAAATCGTTCAGGATTTGCCCTAGGTGCCGTAAATTCAGCAATTTGGGTGCATAATAAAAAGGGATTATTTGAATTTAGTGAGATTTTTTCAGAGATTATCTGATAATTTTAAGAGAATTAGAACTTTGTTCGGAATGATTATTAATTTTTAGATTACTTCGAAAGCAGGAATATAAATATGACCTCATCATAAATGAGTTTGTCTCAAAAGTGTCATTTCGAACGAAGTGAGAAATCCAGAAATCGCTTAAGTTTTTGATGTACTGGATTCTTCGCTATGCTCAGAATGACAAAACAAGTTTTATCTTGCCTTATGAGACAAACTCATTTAATGAAAATTTAAAATTGATTATGCATTCGATACTTTATTTAATTCTGATTGTACAATTGCAGGCATAATTGGACTAAATATTAAATAAAGGAGAAACCACATAATTGGGTTATTGTCTTTCTTAACATTGTTAGAAAAACACTCACAATATTTATAAACCCACCAGATATTAGCAATCGGTATTATCAGAAACCAAGAAGTTGGGATGTCGCCACCTAAACTATTGATTTCTCCTTTTGTTTTCACCATCCAAACGATTGCATAAATACCAAGGGTAACAATCATTAAAATGTAAACCATTGCAATATTGCGGTTCTTGATTTCGTACATTTTATCCTCCATATAAGAATTAATAATTTGCGAAATTAATACATTTAATTGATTTAAAAAATATTAATTTGTATAATAACATAATATTTCCCACAGTAAAAAAGAAAAATTATTTCCATTAAACTTAATATACTTCAGGAATATCAATTTTGAATAATTCTATAGCTTTATGGAACTCAACAAATTCAGGTCTTTGATAATTAATGAAAGATTTTAAGATATTATCGAGATTTGTATAGCTAAAGTAGACATATATTAATATTCTCAATCATTTAATTTAGTTGTTCTAC
>CAIWET010000009.1 GCA_903911805.1 uncultured Ignavibacteria bacterium
CTAATTATAATATCAGATTTTGGAATTTCTTTAATCATTTAGTCTTCCGATTTGTATATAAATATTGATTAAATGAAAAACCCCCATTGAAGGGGGTTCTCTTTATTTTGTTTCTAATTAAATTAGAATGATAATTTAACTTTGATTAAAACTTCCTTATCAAAAGATTTAACAATTGGTTGAGAAGTCTTAGCTACTGCAACTAATTCATTTGAATCGTTTAATAAACCTACAGTTGTAATGTAAGTTTGTGGGTCAGTATTAAATGAAGTTTCAGTAAATGTACCATCTGCTGCTAAGTAAGTAGGGTTATTAGAATAGTTAAATTCTCTATTTGTTGCTCTTACAAAGAAGTGTTGTGTTGATACGTTTTCAGTTCTTCTAGCTTGGAAATCACCTTGTCCAGCTGCTGGATTATAAGATGCGCTAATTGCGTGATATAATAATTTGTGGTTACTTTGGTCAGCTAATATTGATAGGTTACCAGTTACACTTCCCAAACTAGCACCACCACCATCTCTAACAGTTCCAACTAATCCACCTATTGCTGCTGCGTTAAGTACTATAATACCTCTATCAGGATAAAATGCTCCGTATCCTTGTCCAGTTGAAGTTTCAGTTGTATTTTTAATTGTTGCTTCACTTTGAGTACCTAATTCTAATGAACCAGAAACTACTTTAAATACGTTACCACTTAATCCTAAAGTATCACCAAATTTCTTACCACTATTATCAATTAATGTAAAATATCCGTTAGAACCAGATACCGTTAATGACCAGTTACCAGCGTCCATTTTTTCTCTATATCTATTTCTAGAGAAGTTAATTATATAGATACCATTTGCATCAGTTGCAATTCCTGAACTATTATCAAATTGGAATTTAGAAAGAGTTGGGTCTAATAACATTGATTTATACTGAGCGTAGGTTGCTTTAGATGGTAACAATGCTTCATCACTATTTTGTAAAGAAACAGAACCACTTCCATCAACATGTCCATATGCAATTGCAAATTGAATATCTTCTACTTCACTTAATCTAGGGTCTAAATTATAAACATTCCAATAGTATTTACCACTTGTAGATGCTACTTGATTTGATGATGTAAAGAATTGTGTTAATGAACCAGAATCATTACTCCATAATCCAGTTGTTACTACTTCTATTTTTGCGTTTACTTTATCAAATTCACCAAATCTTTTATAAAGACCTGTACCAGTAGTTCCAGTAGTTGCAATTTGCTGAGTAGCTGGAAGTGCTGAATTTAATAATTGTACTATCGCATTTGAATCAATTGTACCAGTGTTAGCAAGTGCTGCAATCTGCGAAGTTATATTTGGGTTTGTTATTTGTGCCATTTTCTTATTTCTATTTTATTTTATACAGATTGTTTGTATGTTATAATTACAGGTATAGTTTGAGAACCTCCAGTTTCATTACCAAATACAGTTATAGTTGTAGAAACATCTATTGTTAAATTTGGATTTGGTGTAAATCTGAATTCTAAACCACTTACTACTTGCGCAGTTGTTGTAATTTCATCACCCAAAAATATATTTGTAGTACCAGAACCAGCAGCTTTAGTTACAGTTAATGTGCCAGCTCTTTGGTCTGCTAATACC
>CAIWET010000010.1 GCA_903911805.1 uncultured Ignavibacteria bacterium
CAGAAAATGCGATTATTATTATTAATATATATCTAAGAATTTTCAATTGAGTTTTATATTTTAGTTTTATTTAATAAAAAAAAACCGCATTTTAAGCGGCTCTTTTAAAAATTTATTTATTAATATCTATAAGTCATTCCGATTTGCATCATTATTGGTGAAACTTTCAGATTGGCATTATCGCTTCCATAATAGTATATTGAGTCGTTGGTTTCAGTTAATCTAACTAATGCATCTAATCTTAGGTTTGGAGCTAAGAGCAATCCAACTCCTAAATTATATGTTGCAATATCTTGAGTACTGTTAATATAAGGAGAAGTTGATAAATTATAACTACCTCTAACAATTACATAGGAGTTTGGTATCATATATTCTGCACCAATTCCGATTGAACTTCTTCCGGTCAATGTTTTTAATATTTGAGTATTGATAGCATTTAGCTCAGAAGGTCCCTCGCTGAACTCTAATTGTGAAGCATCAATATATTCAAATCCCGCAGAAAGTGTTACTCCAACAACGTGTGCTGAAAATCCAGCAGTTATTGCAAACGGTGTAGTAATTTTATATGAATTTGAGCCAGTTGTTTCAAAAGGTGTTCTTGATGAACCATCGTCATAAGTAACTTTTGCCGATTGTGTGTATTTTTCTTCAATCGAATATGATGTTGGTAATTTAATTGAAAAACCAGCTCTTGCAAAATCTGATATTTTTGCTTGCAATCCAACGATTGCTGATACTCCAAAAAAGCTCTGAGAAATAGTTTCATTTAAATCAAGTTTATAGAAGTCTAAGTCAGTATAATTTTGCTCATCATTTACTTTATAAATATTCTTTGTATCAATTTCACTAAACTCGCGGTTATAGTTATAATCTCCAAATTTGCAAATCAATGAAAATCCTACCGAAAATACATCAGAGATGTCCAGACCAGTTCCACCAGCTAAAGAGTGAATTCCACCGGTTTCTTTAATTATAGATGACTGCTGAAGACTATCTTTAATTGGTGTTTTCATTGTAGAATCGCATAACCAAAGATAATAAGCAATATTATCTGAATTAGGTGAGCCATTTTTTGCATTATTTTGGATAAAACTTTCTCCGGGATTGAAAAAATCAATTGAGTAATCTCTATTGAAATTTGTCTCCAAATTATAAGCGATTGCTATTGAGCCATTTCCAGCTGAACTTTTAAATGGTGAAGACATTGCCATATTAGTAACATATGCATCGGAAGATTTCAATGGAGTTTCAATGCCTTTAATTGTTGATTGTGCATTAGATTTGTCAAATCCAAACCCAAAATTGAATTCTGATTTTGCAATTAAAGCCAATCCTGCTGGATTGAATAATAAAGCGCTATTATCATCGCATATTCCATAATATGAAGTTCCCAATGCGCCTGTTCTTGCACCGAAAGTACCATTTGGAGCTAAATATCTTAATGCATCTTCTACAAATTGAGCATATAATCCACCACTGACTGCTACAAAAGCAATCATTACTAATAATATTTTTTTCATTTATTTATCCCATTTAAAATTTACTATTTTGATCTTCCTGATGATCTCTCAGATGAACCTGAGCTTGATGATCCTGATGATGAACCAGAACTTGAAGATCTTCCACTTGATGAGCTACTACTTGAGCTAGAGCCTGAGCTTGATCCACTACTTCTATAGCTTGAGCTATTATCAGATTTGGAACTAGATTCCTGAATAGTTTTTACTACTTCTTTTACTCCATTTGTAAAGCCTGAATTGTTTGACTTTGGAGTATTTGCATTACTATTTTGAGCACTCTGTTCAAATTTTCTTCCTGAACTTCTTCCATTGGATGAGCCAGAACTATTTCCTGAACCCGAAGGTGTTGAAGCTGGAGTAGAATTATTGCTAGGACGAACAGTTTCATTTCTGGACGCATTTGGCACATAAGAATTACTATTACTTTTTGAATTATAAGGTGAAGTTTTTTGAGAATTATTTGAGTTATTTCTCTCTGAACTTCTCACAGCTACCGAACGGCTAATATTTGCTGGAGCACTTGCACCGCTTGATTGGCCAATATTTCCACGGTATCCACTTCTGCCAATTGCTTGTGGTTCATTTCCACTATAACTTGACCTATTAGCACTACCTCTATTTGAGCCAAAATTTCTATATTTATTTTCTCTTGGTGAAACTGCATAGTCATTATAATATGAATGATAATAATGCCATGGATAATAATCATAATAGGAATAATGATTCCAGCACCATCTATGACCTATGTACGGTTGATTCCATCTCCAAAAATTATAATCACCCCAGAATGGATCATAAAAATTGGAGTAAAATCCCCAACTACTTGGATAATAATAATAATTTACATAAGGACGATAAGAATAATCCCACCAAGGTACTACTACTGGTACATACACCTGAGATGGATAATATCCAACCTGCATTGGTGCATTTTGCTGAGAATATTCATCTGACATTGGATTAACCCAATTCTTTTCTGCTTCAGTTCTATATTCCTGTTTTTCAGTAGTTTTATTACTGAAGCTCTTATAATCGCTTTCTTCTTCGGTTATAACTGGCTTGTTATTAAATCCGAAGTACTCGTTTTTATCGGTATAATTGGTAGCGCAACCCCAAAATGTGGTGCTTACTAAGGCTGCCATTATCCATATATTTATTTTCTTTTTCATATTGCCTCCTTAAGTATATCAACGAAGCTGATTATTCTTTGTTTCAAAATAACGTTTTAATAACTAATAAAATAACACTTCAATTCTTTAATAGTTTAATTTTATAAATTAATAAATAGGGTAGAAATAAAGTAATTTTAAAAATAATAAAAAAAAGTTTTGTTGTTTCAAAAAAATTCCTTAATTTTGAATTCACGATTTTTGCCTGGATGGCGGAACTGGCAGACGCACAGGACTTAAAATCCTGTGAGGGCAACCTCGTGTGGGTTCGAGTCCCACTCTAGGTACGGCAAAAATCACTAAGCTCTTATAAACCAATACTTTATAAGAGCTTTTTTTATTTTACATACAACTATACATACAATTTGCACTCTTTATATATATAGTATATAATCATATAGTAATATAAATTAAACCAATAAAGAAAGTGCTGATTAAGAAAAAAAGACAATTTTTAGTATAGTATAGTATAGTAGAACGTGCTAATGGTGTA
>CAIWET010000011.1 GCA_903911805.1 uncultured Ignavibacteria bacterium
AAATCAAAAGAAGATTATAATATTATTAAAAACGAAGGTGAGTTAATTTTTAATAAATTAAAGAAAACTCTAAAAAAAATCAATCTTAATAATTATCATATCGAACCTACCTTTATTAGTTCTCGTTTTGGAATTCAAGGACGATTGGATTTACTTTTAGAAAGTTCATCTGATTTAAATGAAAAGAACATCGTAGAACTTAAGTCAGGAAAAGTCCCTGGAGTAGATTATGGAATTGCATTTGAAAATAAAATGAGTTTCAATACAGGAATGTGGATCAATCATTATGCACAGGTAATTGGCTATATTATGTTATTGGAGTCAACTTATGTAAATAGAAAAGGTTACTCTGCAATTTTATATGCAAATGATGATTATAATCCATATAGAAATGCACCTGATAACTTAAGAATACGTGAAGATATTATTGAATTGAGAAATACTGTGCTTTCAATTGAGAATGCAATATTAAGCTATAATTTTTCTATTTTAAATTCATTAAATACTAATACTATTAAGAATTTACCAAAATTTATTAATGAACATATTTTGCATTTTGAAAAAGTATATTCGAATTTATCCATTATTGAAAAAGACTATTTTCATTTTTTCTATTATTTCATTTTAAAAGAAAACTATATTGGCAAAATTGGCGATAACAATTCAAATGGCTTTTCTGAATTGTGGTTGAGTCATACAAATATATTAAATGTTAATTCAAATCATATTAGCAATGCAAAGCTATTGATTGAATTATCTGAACTTACTTCACTTTACTTATACTTTGAAGTTAATTTCGATAATATTAGATCACATTCTTTAAGAAAAGGTGATCCAGTTATAATTTATAAAAATTTTGATGAATATTCTTCACCTTTACGAGATAAAATCAATAAAGGAACTATTAAAGCAATTGATGACCATTCAATCATAATTAGCTTACGAAATAAACAAACTGATATGAGCATTTTTGAGGACGAATCTACTTGGAATATTGCTCCAGATTTGATGGATACCTCAACTAAATATGCTTACCAATCAATTTTTAAATTATTATCGAAAACTCCTGATAAGAAAAATGTAATTTTGGGTTTGAATGCTCCAAAATCTACTACAATAAATGTATTAGAAATAAATAGCTTTATTACAGATAAATGTTTGCACTTGAACCAATATCAAGTAAAGTCTGTTAAAGATTCTTTAATGGCTGAAGATTATTATTTAATTCAAGGTCCTCCAGGTACTGGCAAAACGTCTTATGTTATATCGTCAATAGCCAATTACTATTATTTTAATTCCGATAAAACAATAGTATTATTAGCATATACTAATAGAGCTGTTGATGGTCTTTGCGAAACTTTAATTAAATCTAATGTAGATTTCATAAGAATTGGTTCTAAGGAAGTAACAGAATTTCCTGAATATTCATTTTTTAATTTGGCAGAAACTATTGAGCTAAAGGATTTATACAAAAAATTAATTAACACAAGAGTTTTTGTTTCAACTGTAACATCTTTTCAAACAAATTCTGAAATTTCTGATATTAAAAAGTTCGATGTTGCCATTATTGATGAAGCTTCTCAAATATTAGAACCTCATCTTGTCGGGATATTATCTGATATTGATAAGTTTATTCTTGTTGGAGATGAAAGGCAGCTACCAGCTGTAGTAATCCAGGATAAGCCAAACATTAATATTGATAATCTGAAAGAAATTGAACTATTGGATTTAACAGAATCATATTTCTCAAGAATATTAAGAATTTGCAAAAAAAATAATTGGGAAAATGCATTTTCATCTCTTGTTTTTCAAGGTAGAATGCATATAGATATTCAGGATATTGCAAATATTATGTTCTATGATGGAATTTTAAAAGCTGATGATAAAAATGTGAGGCAATATTCTACAAAGTCATTCCTTTCTTTTCAAAATGATAATTTATCTAAATTATTTCAAAATAGAGTAATTTTTGTAAATACACCAATTGATAAAAATCAGAAAACTAATAAATTTGAAGTAGATTTAATTTCAAAAATCACTCAATTGATTAAATGGGATAATCCTATTAACAATAATTCAATAGGAGTTATATCTCCTTTTAAATCTCAATGCTCACTAATCCAGAATAATTTAAACTATGATTTAAAGGAAACTATATCAGTTGATACGATTGAACGCTTCCAAGGTGCTGAAAGAGATATCATCTTTTTATCCCTTTCAACCAATAGTTCTTTCTTTTTGAGTAGAATTACTTCTCAGATATTGATTGATGACAAAATTATTGATAGAAAATTAAATGTTAGCATAACTCGTGCTAAAGAATACTGTATCATATTGGGAAATAGAGAGATACTATCCAAAGACAGTGTTTATCAAAAGTTAATAAATTACATTGAAAAGTACCATTTATTAATAAATTTTGAAGAATTAAAAATAATACTTGACAACGTAGAAAAAATTGTTTAATTTTGTAATAAGTTTATTGTTAATAGGTTTAATATCGAATAGAATTTTACATAATTAGTTTGTAAAAATATAGTAAAGACAATTTATAGCCACATAATTACCTCTATATGAATTTATAGAAAAATTTATTTTTAATTAAAGTTGAGTTTTTTTCATTTTTTATGATTAAAATATCAATAAAACATAGTAAATTTGTATTTTGTGTATGATTATGTTAAACAAATGGAGAAAAGTCAAGATTGGTGAATGGTACTGTTTATAATTATGTGTTTAATTTAGGAGCAAGACGATGGAAGTACCAACATTGAATCAATTGACAAAGTTGATGTCGGCCGATTCGGTCGAACTAATCAATAAAAAGGATATACTTTCAAGCAAAATAAAAGCAGGGCTTTTATTCCTTTTTACAGATGCTGCCGTAATATGCTTAACTTTTTTAATGAGTGTTGCATTCAGAAATTTACTTTGGGGTTCTGATTCTCCAATAATAAATGGTGCACCTTATTTAGGCATTACACTCTTCTTATTGCCCATTACTTTCTTTTTAGCCAAACTTTACCCAGGCTATGGTATTGATGTAGTTGATGAAATTCGTACAATTACTATTGGTACTACTATTGTATTTGGTGTATTGGCTACTATGTCTTTCTTATTCAAAGAATTATGGGAATATTCAAGATTTGTTTACCTTTCTACTTGGGTATTATCTCTGCCATTGCTTCCATTAGGACGCTCTCTTATTAGGAACACTTTTTCTAAAAAATCTTGGTGGGGAATGCCTGTTATGATTATTGGTGCTGGCAAAGCTGGCGATGAGGTAATCAATACTCTATTGAAACATAGAAATGTTGGACTCAAACCTGTTGTAGCCATCGATGATCACTCAGACAAATGGGGATATATAAGAAATGTTCCAGTTGTTGGTGGTATTGAAATCATTCCACATTTAAAAGCAAAATTAAATATTGATAATGTTATTATTGCAATTCCGAGTGCTACTCGTCAGCAATTAAATAATATTGTCAATGAAGTCTCCAAGCATTTCAATTCAACTACTATTATTCCTGAAATTTATAATTCTTCGAGTTTATGGGTTTCATCAAAGAATATTAATGGTATACAAGGTTTAGAAGTAAAGCATAGATTGACTACTTTAAGAGCAAAAGTTGGCAAGCGTATTATGGATATTATATTAACATCCATACTAATATTGCTATCTTCACCAATTTTCTTAATAGTTCCTTTATTAATTAAATTAGATTCAAAAGGAAGAGTTTTCTTTACTCAAATGAGATCTGGAATCAATTTCAAAACATTTACTATGTTAAAATTCAGAACTATGCATTCTGATGCTGAAAAAAGGCTTAATGATGTTTTGGGTAGCAACGAGGAATATAAAAAAGAATATGCGTTATTTCATAAATTGATTGATGATCCAAGATTAACTAGAGTAGGGAAATTCCTTAGAAAATTCAGTATAGATGAACTTCCAAATTTCTTTAATGTAATTAAGGGAGATATGAGTTTAATCGGTCCGAGAGCTTATATGCCATCTGAATTGAACAAGATTGGCAGTAAAGCCAGTATTATTCTGCAAGTAAAGCCAGGCGTTACTGGATTATGGCAAGTGACCGAAGGTTTATCTTACTTTGAAAGCAGAGTAAATACTGATGTTTATTATTTAAGCAATTGGTCTTTATTCTTAGATGTATATATTTTTGTTAGAACTATTGCTGTTGTTCTAATGGGAAAGAATAATTAATCTGATATGGAAATCATTGAATTTAATGAAATTGATGATTTATCAAAAGAATTAATTGCAAAAGCAATAAAAATTCGAGAACGAGCATATGCCCCATATTCTAATTTTAAAGTTGGGGCAGCTCTTTTTTCTGATGATAATACTTTTTTTGAAGGTATTAATATTGAATCGTCAGATTATACTTTAACAACTCACGCAGAGATGCAAGCGATTAATGCTATGGTTGTAAGTGGTTGTTTGGCTTTTAAAGCAATTGCTGTAGTATTAAATTCCTCAACTGGATTAAGCGTTCCTTGTGGACTTTGCAGACAAAAAATGGTTGAATTTGCTAAAAATGACAATGTCCGTATTATTGGGTATAACCTTAATAATCCGGACATTGTTAATATATGGCAACTGAATGAACTAATCCCATATCAATTCAATAAATTAAGCTTAGATTAATCTGCTTTATTACCCTTTTTATTTTTCATATTCTTCATTATTATTTTCTGAACTTCTTCTTTGAATTTGTGTTCAAAAACTAAATATTTTGCATAATTTTCTTCACTTAAAATTCCTTTTATTGAATTTCTGGAATCTTCCATTGTTGTCATAAATTCTTTTTGAGAATTTTCGACTTTTTGAGTTTTAGCTTTAATTTCATCTTTGGCAGCATTACGTTTAACCGCTGATTCTAAATCTTCAACTGCAATGTCTAAATTGCTTTTCTTTTCTTCTACCTTTTTCTCGATTGATGAATATTTAATTAGAAAAGCATCAGATTGTTGCTCACTAAGATTCAATATTTCCAATAACTTAATCTTCTTCAGTTGTTGAATTCTTTCTTTTGCCTTAAATGCTGGTTGTGAAAAAATATTAGTTGATAAAAAGGCAAACAGCATCATCAAAACACCAGTTTTAATTAATAATTTTTGCATTTTCTAACTCCTCTATTAGTACTTGAAATTGTTGTTCATCTAAATTATTTAAATTATTCATTATATCTGTTTCATTGAAATCATTTGAGAATTTTCCATCATTATCTGAAATTGTATCAATTAAATTATCTGATATTTCATTATTAATAGAATGATCTACCTCATCATTATCAAGTTGATTTATATTCATAACTGAATTGTTAACAAGTGTTTCATTGATTATGTCCTCATAATTATCATTATCAACTAAAGCCGCTACTTCATTTGATTTAATATTAGTTATTGAATCTGAATCAGATGATTTTTTATCAAAATACCCATTTGAAAACATTACTACAAAAATTATAACAGCTGCAGCTGGAATCAACATTCTTTTAAAATTAAATGGTTTTTTCTTTACCGATAATTTATTCTGAACTTTAATTGATAAATTCCTGGTTCTTCTTTCGAATTGATCATAATATGCATCATTTCCGATTAAAGAAGTTATTAATTCTTCGTATTTAGAATCATATTCTAAATCTTCTGGAATTTCAACTTTTGATTCATTCTTAGCTTTTTCATTTTTTGCTAATCGAATTTTATGATGTATTGGTAATTTTTCAATAATTTTATTTTTTGTATCTTTCATATTTCACCGTTAATAGTAGTTTTTAATCCCTCAGATATTTTTTTTAATGCTTGATGGTAATTAGCTTTTAAGCCACCAATAGAAGTTCCTAATAATTTTGAAATCTCTTCATAAGTTAATTCCTCAAATTGCCTCAAAATAAAGGTTTCTCTCTGCTTTACAGGTAATTTTGCAATTAATTTATTCAATTTTTCTGATAATTCCGCCCCTTCTATTATTTGGTCAGGTTTTGGGTAATTAGAAACTAAATCAAAATTCTCATCAGCATTACTAATTCTAAACAATTTTTTAAATTTATTTCTTGTAATTACATTATTGCAATGATTAATAGTAATTTTATAAATCCAAGCTTTCATACTACTCTGAAATTTGAATCTCGGTAAAGAATTAATTGCTTTTATAAATACTTCTTGTGAAGCATCATCAGCATCATCATAATCTTTTAAGTATCTATAAGATGTTGCATATACAAAATTTTGATATTTTCTTACGAATGAATTAACAGCAATATCTACATTGCCATTTGAATACTCATTTAATATATCAATATCGTTTTCTAAAACCAAAATCATCTATAAATCAATTTCCAAATAATTACAATTATATAACACCACCAAATCAGAATGGTTTAATCAGATGTGAAAATTCAATGAAATAGCACTAACTAAAGTTATTGCTGCAGTTTCTGCTCTCAATCTTCTTTTCCCTAATTTAACTAATTTAGAATTATCTAGTGCTTTGATTATTTGAATTTCTTCTTCAGAGAATCCACCTTCTGGACCAACTAAAATACAACAGCTTTTTTCACTTGGAATTAATTCTAAATCAGATCCTTCAATGTCAGCCAAGAATAAATAATCATATTCATTAGCGATTTTCCTAATATATTCATCAAACGTTATCGTTTCATTAATAATTGGCAATTTTGAGCGCTTAGATTGGCATATAGCGGCAATAGCTTTTGTGTTCAATCTTTTAGTGTCATATTTCTTATTAGAAGAATAACGCGCATTCAAAGGGTAAAAATCAGTAATACCTAATTCAATTGATTTTTCAAAAGCAAACTCTAATCTATCTCTATTATCCAATATTCCGATAGCTAATCCAATTCTTCTAGGACTCTCCCCTATATTCTCATTAATTTCAATTATCTCAAGTTCTGCAGATTTTTTATTAATTGAAATTAATGAACATTTTGCCATTAAGCCATCGCCATTAGTTATAAGAATTTCTTCGCCAATTCTAATACGTAAAGCTGATAAATGATAAAAAGAATCATTTTCTACAACAATTCTTTGGTCATTTTCATAAAAATTATTAAATATACAATCCATTATGATATTTTTTCAATAATAATTATTAAAT
>CAIWET010000012.1 GCA_903911805.1 uncultured Ignavibacteria bacterium
ATTGTCATTCATTGTGCCATCTGCACTTACTACTTTGCAAGTCGTGTTTACTTTTGAAGACACCCAAAGTTCAACTGGATAAGTACCCCAACGAACAGGCTCATCTTGAGCGTGTTTACAATGAGGAATAGCCAACCAGTATTCTTTGCCTTCTGTAATCTCAGTATTTGTTTGTGAGAATAATCCATTGAAAGACAACAAAACAAATAAAAATAACAATATTTTTTTCATAATTTCCCTTTAGTAAAGTTTATTTCTAAGTTATACAAACTTACTAAAATTTTTACGAAATAGTACTACTCGAAATATACTCTATTTTATGAATATTTTTTAATAATTAATCTAAATGGCAAGATATTCAATAAAAAAAGCCTGATAGAATTTACTACCAGGCTTTTCTTTGTGGGAACTGAGGGATTTGAACCCGCGACCCCCTGCTTGTAAGGCAGGTGCTCTATACCAGCTGAGCTAAGCTCCCCGAACTAAGAATTCAAAATTACGGACTTTTTTTGATATAACCAAACATTTTTTTTATTATCCTAAAAATTTTTCTGTTTTGGCTAATTCTACCCTATTAAAATCAGGAAAATCCATTAAGAGTAATCTCTCGATTCCCGCTCTGAGTGTCATTATTGATAAGGGGCAAGCTATGCAATTGCCCAAAAATCGAACTTCAATTATTTTATTTTCAAAATCTACAATAACTAGCTCAACGCCACCTCCATCTTGCTCTAAAAATGGCTGGCACTTTTTTAATGATTCTTTTATCTGTTCAATTATCTTATCAGAATTATCCATTATATTGAAATTTCTAAATTACTTGCTGTTATTTTTTCGTAATTCAACTTACGCAATTTGGTAATTACATTAGATGTAATGTCCATAATTGCCTTTTGTGTATTTTTATCTAATGAGCTATCCAATATCGCTGGTTTACCATTATCACTCAATTCTCTTAATGATGGAGTCAATGGAATATCGCCAAGGAAGTTCAATCCGTGATCTTTTGCTACTCTTCTTCCGCCGCCTTCGCCAAAGATAAAGTATTTTTTATCTGGTGCATCGTCAGGAATAAAATAGCTCATATTTTCAACGATTCCTAAAATATCAACATTCACTTTGTCAAACATTGCAATGCTTCTTCTTACGTCAGAAACTGCTATTTCCTGAGGTGTAGTAACAATTACAGCACCTGAAAGTGGAATTTTCTGAGTTAATGTTAATTGAATATCGCCTGTTCCAGGAGGTAAATCGAAAATCAAGAAATCTAAATCTCCCCACTCAACTTGTTCAAATAACATTGAAAAATAACCTGCCAATAATGGACCACGAATAATTGCTGCTTCGTCGCGATTTAATATAAATCCGATTGATGCTACTTTAATTCCATAGTTCTCATTTGGAAATGCCATAGGTTTTCCTGGCTCAATTTCTGCAACGTCAAATGCTTTATTTACTAATCCAAACATTGTAGGTTGGCTTGGTCCATATACGTCGCCATCAAGGATACCAACTTTTGAACCATTTAGGGAAAGTGCTGCCGCTAAGTTTGCAGCTGTTGCTGATTTACCAACTCCACCTTTTCCAGATGCAACTGCAATAATGTTTTTTACATTTGGTAAAATGTGTCTTTTGGGTCCTTCTGGGACTAACTCAGTTAAATTTATATTAATTGAATAGTCCGCAAAATCTGATGCTAAAGCTGCTTTAATTAAGCTCTCAACTTGTGGAAT
Organism: uncultured Ignavibacteria bacterium; assembly: GCA_903911805.1. Lineage (GTDB taxonomy): Bacteria > Bacteroidota > Ignavibacteria > Kapaibacteriales > UBA2268 > CAIWET01. The sequence continues at coordinate 1,734 of CAIWET010000012.1, forward strand.
CACCCAAGTGATTGGCTGAACAAGTTCGATTTCTATATTTATTTGTTTGTCATTAATTTCAATATTTGTAATTGAATTAAGTTCACCCAATGATATATTTAAATCAGGATCTTTCAATCCTGAAATTATTGACTTTATTTTATTAGTCATATTTCTCCTAAATTATGGAATTTTTCTAAAAACAAATAGATTCAAAAATACTTCTAAAAGAATTAATCCCAAGCCTGCCAAGGCAAATGGAAGAAATTCTTCGTATTTTTTACTGAATATCATTTCATCAATTTTAGTTTTTTCTAACTTATTGATTTCTTCATAAATTTTTTCAAGCGATTTATTGCTTGTTGCTCTAAAATACTTGCCATTAGTAGCATCAGCTATTTTAGTAAGCATATCCTCGTCAATTTTTACATCTTCATAAACGTATTGAGAGCCAAATGGCGTTTTCACTGGTATTGGTGCTTTGCCTTTAGTTCCTACTCCGATTGTATAAACTCTTATATTAAAAGTTTTGGCAAGATCTGAAGCAGTTAATGGCGAAATACCCCTATTATTGATTCCATCAGTTAATAAGATTATAACTTTACTGATTGCCTTGCTGTCCTTCAATCTATCTATGGAAGTAGCCAATCCCAAACCGATGGCAGTACCATCTTCAATCATTCCAGTTTTGATTCCTTCAAAAAGATTTTTGAGGACTTCGTGGTCAATTGTTACAGGGCATTGAGTGAATGATTTCCCTGAGAAAACCACTAAACCGATACGATCATCATTTCTTTCTTCGATAAATTGCAAAGCCGTTTTTTTTGCAGCTTCAATTCTATTAGGTTGCAAATCTTCGGCAGTCATTGAGCCAGAAATATCGAGAGCAAGAACAATATCTACGCCCTCAGTTTTAAATTCTTTATTTGATGTACTTGATTGTGGTCTTGCTAAAGTAATTATAAAAAATACAAGTGCAGCAACTCTCAAAACAAATGGTAGATGCCTGAATCTCAATTTCAATGTTGGTTTTGCTTTTTCCAATCCCTGAAATGTGGAAACATTCAAAGTAGAAAACGACTTTTTATAACGCCAAATATAATGAGCAATTAATAAAGGAATTAGAATCAGCAAATAAAAAGCATAAGGATTTGCAAAAGTAATATTATTCACCTTTTTTCTCCTGTTCGTTTGTCTTGATATTTGTTGCTGTTAAAAATTCGAATGCAATAGATAAACAAAGCGTGTTCACATCAGGCAATGGCTCTGATTTTGCAAACTTTGCCAAATCTGCATTTTCGAACATTGTTCGCATTTTATTTACTAATGAAAATTCAATTCCAAATTTTCGCAATGAATCAACAATTTCATCAGTAATCATTTCCGGAGCATCAATTTTTAATTGTCTTTGGATATATAGTCTTATTATATCTGTTAATCTGATATAATATTCTTTAACATATCCTTTTTGCCAAAGCTTTTCGGAATCAAGCTGTTTGAGCGATTCGAATGCTAAAATGTAAGGAGGAATACTTGGGTCATAACCCAAATCTTCAATTTTTGGCTTATTCTTATATTTTCTATAAAAATATATTCCAACAAATGTTAAAGCTACTGCCAAAGCAGCAATAATAATATAAATGAGATATTCTGTCCAAGGAATTGGAACATCTAAAACGCCTTTAATATCTTTAAAACCTTGTGCAGTATCTACAGGAACTGTTGAAAATTTCAACACGAACTGTTCACTGAAAAGTGGTATATTATCGCTTCCTTCTTTTTCGAAAAAGAGAGTTACAGGATCTAAATTATAAGCTCCTGAGTCAAAGGAAGTAATAGTAAATTTTTGTGATAATTTAAATAGTCCCTCTTGAAGAACGGTATCAATTTTTGTTCTTGATATAACTTCAAGTTTGCCAATAGAATCAGGCAAAATTGGGAATATTACGTTAATTTTCTTATTAGATTGGAACTCAAGAAGCAAATTTATCTGGTCACCAATCAATACATTATTTGTATCAATTTTAGATTTAAAACTTGGTTCCTGCGAAAACGAATTAACAGAAAAA
>CAIWET010000013.1 GCA_903911805.1 uncultured Ignavibacteria bacterium
ATGCTTTAGCCTATCCCAGGAATTTTCAAGAAGCGTAATGTTTGCATAATCCTTATGAAGTCCGTCATCTAGCATAACATCAAAGTCTGTTTCACCTATCTGTTCCCACATCTTCTGGATAGACTCTGGATTTGTTTGATCAACCTGATAAGTTTTTATTCTGTCTTCCTCAAATAAAATCCTATCATCTATGTCTGCTCCATATATCTGGGCATTCCAAAAATAGTCTCTCCAGCCTCTTAAAGAAGCTCCAGGAATACCATTAACAGTCATATTAGAGTCTACATCCTCGTTGTTTGTACCTATTCCACACTCAAATATCTTTTTTGCATCATCACGAATTGTTCCAAATAAGATATGGTATATGTCAGTATATCTATTTGCCATCCAACCTGATGGAGTTATATCAAATTCATTAGCTTTATGAGGTGATCCTTTATCACTACCGTAATTTTTCATTAATAATGACAAAAGGTTTGATTCTTTGTCATATTCAATACTTATCTTATTCATCTTATCTCTATTTCTTGGTTCCTAGTTACTAATGATATTTGTTTAAATAAGTCTTTTTTGCATGGATATCTCTTCATCCTAATCTTTGTTGTGCAAGTTCAGTCCGTAAGGCGTACTAGGATTCTTTTTCAATTCATCAAAGTTTTCATCCAAAACCCTATGAACCTCAGAAAGCCATTTAAATGCAAAGTCTGTTTTTGGTTTATATATACAGTAAGAGCATCCCATAAACTTATTATATTTGCTTTCTACGTCTTCGTATTCGTCTAGATCTTCATGCCAAAAATTATCAGCATCTCCAACATTTTTTTCTACGTATCTTAGACAACTGTTGCGGCTATATAGTAGTTTATTAAAGTAAATATTCCAGTCAAAGTTACACATTTTTATGTCTGAGCACCCATTTCCATAAAAATACATCATATATGCTCTAAAGTAATCGCTTTTTGATGGTTTATCTAGATACTTAAATTTTGGGTGTATTGGAATCTCTTTGTTTTCATGCAAATAAAACATTTCATCATTCATTAAAACAACAGAAACTCCTGAATTTTTTTTCATTGATTCAAGACATTCTAGTTTATTTTGACTCATTTGATACTCTGTATCCCAATAACAATACAAGTATCTATCTCCTTGTATCATTGACTGATATATTTTAGAAACTCTAAGAATCTCTTCATGTTCGGTCTCTTTATGAAAACCAGAGTATACAAACCTTATGCTTTTATCATAAGACACTTTTAAATTAAGCACATGACTAAAAGAGTACAATATTAAATCTTCATAGCAGTTTGATTCGTACTTTATCTTGTCAAATACTGATTTTTTTATAGCAGATGTCCCTGGAATTAATGTTTTGTCAATTATATTATTAAATCTTTTATAAAGAGATGTTTTATTGGGGCAATAAGTTTGACTATTTGTTATGTCTAAAAAAGAAAATGCATGTATATCGCAAGAGTTATCTAGGTCGTCTAGGTAGTTTGGCAACTGTTGATCATCTAAATCTAAAAAAACTACCCACTCTGATGAAGCTTTTTTGATTCCAGCATTTCTATACAAAGGAAGTTTTTTTCCTACTAAGTCCTTACTCATTAGTACTTTTTTTACATTTCTGCACTTTAAGGCGTCTGTATTTATTTCCTCATCTGATATAAATATAATTTCATTTGGCTGTGTATTAAAGTTATTGATGTTGTTAGAAACAATATCGCCAAATTTTTCCCAATACTGATTCCAAGAACATATAATTAAAGACACGCTGTTGTCCGTGTTGGTTAACTGATCAGCCGTTTGTGAAAATTCTTTAAAATTAGAGTTCAATGGACTAGTTTTTTCATTTATTATTTAATATCCAGTTTATTAAATTTACTTTTGGCTCCCAGCCAAATACTGTCTTAAACTTACTGTTATCTGCAAGGCTTTCCCTAGACTCTCCGAGTCTAGGCGGTATATTTGTTTGATTATCAGAAATTAAATTAGCAATTTCATTTACTGAATAGTTAGTGCCGCTTCCAATATTGTATACGCTTCCAAAATACTTTTTTAGAA
>CAIWET010000014.1 GCA_903911805.1 uncultured Ignavibacteria bacterium
CACTCTTGGAATCGGAATATTATAATTTAGAAGAAAATGAAAGAATTGATTTTATTAAATCAATTGATAAATCATCTAATCAAATCTATAATTTATTAGAAAATCTTTTGACTTGGTCAAGAAGTCAAAAAGGAAGTATAGAATTTGACCCACAAACCAATGATTTGAATTTCATTGCTCAGAATACTTTGGAATTACTATCTCAAAGTGCAAAGAATAAGAATATAATTTTATTTAATAGAATTCCAAAAGATTCATTTGCCTATTTTGATACCAACATGATAACTACTGTTGTTAGAAATCTTATAAGCAATTCAATAAAATATACTCCAGATGGAGGTACTATTAAAATTGAAAGTGAATTAAAAGAGGATTGCATCTGTATTTCTATAATTGATAACGGAGTTGGTATCGCACCTGAAAGGGTTAATGATTTATTCAAAATAGATGCTACTCAATCTACTCCAGGCACTAATGACGAAAAAGGAACTGGTTTAGGACTTATTCTTTGTAAAGATTTTGTTATGAAACACAAAGGCGAATTAGTAGTAAAAAGTGCATTAGGAATTGGAACATCATTTACTTTTTCTATACCAATTAAATAAAACTTTTTAATACTTTTTTTATTATTTCGCTATAAAAATAAAAAGAGTTATTTTTGTACTTTAAGTAAAATACAATAATTGAAAATATATTAAGGAATATTTATGTCAGGCCACAGCAAATGGGCAAACATCAAGCACAAGAAAGCAGCAAAAGACGCTAAAAAAGGCAAAGTTTTTACAAGAATAGCTAAAGAAATCACTATTGGTGCACGTGAAGGTGGAGCCGATCCAGATATGAACCCAAGATTACGTCTAGCAATTTCTAATGCAAAAGCTGAAAATATGCCTGCTGAAAACATCAAACGTGCTATTCAAAAAGGTACCGGAGAAATCGAAGGCGTTAATTACGAAGAATTAGTTTACGAAGGTTATGCACCTGGTGGAATTGCTGTGATTTTAGATGTTGTAACAGACAATAGAAATAGAACTTTCCCTGAATTGAGAACATTATTCTCAAAATTAGGTGGAAATATTGGCGAACCTGGATCAGTTGCCTGGAACTTCGACAAAAAAGGTGTTATAACAATTCTAACAGCCGGAAAAGCTGAAGACGAACTTTTAGAGGTCGTGTTAGAATCAGGCGCTGAAGACCTTGAATTTGATGATGAGGAATCAAGAATTATTTGTGGTTTTGAATCATTTATGAGCTGCGTAAAATTCTTTGAAGATAATAAATTCTCAATCAAAGAAAGCAAATTCGAATTCATTCCAAAAAATACAGTAATGGTTTCTGATGTATTTGATGCAAAAAAAGTAATCAAATTCTTAGACGGTATTGAAGATTATGATGACGTTCAAAGCGCCTTTGGCAATCAAGAATTTCCTGATGAAATACTTGACCAATTAGACGACTAGAATTTTCATATTGAGTTATTTTAATTAAAGGCAGGTTCAAAAAAAACTTGCCTTTTTTTATTAATCCGTATGACATTGAAGCACTTCGAAGCTGAATCGAATCAGACCTCTTCCTAAATCCCTCTCCAAAGGCTAATCCTGTAGCATAAAGGAGTGAGAAAATCGTTAGAGTATTGAGAATATGGAAGAAAAGAGCTAAAGATAAAAATCAGAATTTTGTGGGGGTGAACTATGAAAACTGATAAAGAACTAGCCAAAATCAGGCTTGAGTTTAAACGATGAAAAATTTGGGATAAGCGTTGCATAAAGAGTTTAATGAAAATATCAATTAATCTTATTAATAACTTAGGTCAATCATTTTCGTCAGCA
>CAIWET010000015.1 GCA_903911805.1 uncultured Ignavibacteria bacterium
TACTTCTTTCATTTGCAATTTAAAAAGAATATTTTAAATATCCAAGAAAAATATATAACTAGTTATATATTTAATGTCATCCTTTGATTTAAAGAACACCCCACTTCGACAAGCTCAGTGCACTCCCTTGCCCCATCTTGATAGAGGGGGAATTAGGAAAAAGAGGGATACCGCATCACGTGCGGCATGACAACTCAAATTTTGCTGTACCCGATCCTTCACTTTCACTCAGGATGACGGCATTCATTCAATCAGGGATGATTGAGCTACTAATACATTTCTTTAAGTCCCTCCCTTCAAGGGGAGGGATTTAGGGTGGGGCGAGTGGTGGACGATTTCAATATCGTAGATGCCGCATCAAGTGCGGCATGACACCGCGAAAAACAAAAAAAGAGACAGGTCTTAGACCTGTCTCTACATATCAATTATATTCCTTTTCTTCAAGTCCCTCACTTCAAGGGGAGGGATTTAGGGTTGGGCGTGTGGTGGTCGTTATTCTAGTGTAGACTACTGCTTTCGCTGGAATTACATACCAATCAATTAGATTAAATCTTTTCTAATTTTGCAAATTCAAGCATTAATTTTTTTCTTCCAACTGAATTGAAATTAACCATTGCTTGTCTATTTTTGCCTTCACCAGTGATTAATTCAATTCTTCCTACTCCAAAAGCCTTATGGGTAACTCTATCGCCGGTTCTGAATACAGCAACTGCTTTAGAAACTTGAGAATAGTCATCTTTGAATTGCATATCATCAAAATCTGGTCTTCTGAAATTAGGTGTTCTGCCAGTTTTTGTCTGATTTTGTTGTTTTATATAATTTGAATTTCCGTAAGATGAACTTCCATAAGTTGGAGCATTTGGCTTAATTGGTGAATTCAAATGCTCTGTGAAACTTAGATACTTCTTGTCAACATTTTGCAAGAATTTTGATGGCTTTTGATATTGAGTTTGTCCAAATTTCATACGTTTATCGGCATAAGTGAAGTAGAGCTTTTCCATTGCTCGGGTTATCCCAACATAAAAAAGTCTGCGTTCTTCTTCAGTATCTTCTGGAAAATTTGGGCTACCTCCCAACGGAAATAAACCTTCTTCTAATCCTGCAATGAAAACAACAGGGAATTCTAAACCTTTAGCAGTATGCAAAGTCATCAATTTTACTTGATTTTGAGAAGTATCTTTTTCATCCAAATCAGTAATTAATGTGATTTGTTGCAAATATTCATCAAGTCCAGATTCTGGATTATTCGTTGCGAAATCACTTAAATCATTTATCACTTGGTCAATATTTGAAATTCTATCGCGAGAATCATCTGTATCTAATTCGCGATACATATCTATTAATCCAGTCTCTTGAATATAAGATTTGACTAATTCGAGCAAATCCATAGTTTCTTTGAGTTCCTGGAATTTTATCACCAAATTAATAAATCCTTTAATCGAATTCTTTGCTCGTGATTGTAATTCATCAATGACATCAACTTCCTTGAAGCTTTCAAACATACTCTGATGCTTGAAGTCTGCAAAATTCTTGATATGCTTCAATGATGTTGCTCCAAGTCCACGAGGTGGCTCGTTAACCACTCTTAACAGAGCTTCGCTGTCGTCAGGATTAATCAATAATCGCAAGTAGCCCAAAACGTCTTTAACTTCTTTTCTGCGATAAAAGGAAATTCCACCAACAATTAGATAGGGGAGATTGACTCTTCTACAAGCATTTTCATAAGCTAAGGATTGGGCATTTGTACGATATAAAATTGCGAAATCTTTTGGAGAAAATCGATTTTCTTCCATTATTTTTTTGATTTCTTTGATAGTATATTCTGCCTCTGTCTTTTCATCAATAGAATTATAAACTATAATTTTGTCGCCTTCGGGATTATCAGTCCAAAGAGTTTTTGGTATTTGATGACGATTATTCTTAATAACAGAATCAGCAGCGTTAATAATCAATTTTGTGGAACGATAATTTTGCTCCAATCTGATAATTGTTGCAGTTGGATAATCTTTCTGGAAATCCAAAATGTTTTTAATATCAGCGCCACGCCATTTATAAATACTTTGAGCATCATCTCCAACCACGCAAATATTCTCTAACTTGTTTGCCAACATTTTTGTTGCTAAATATTGGGCTTTATTTGTATCCTGATATTCATCTACCAGAATATATTTGAAAATATCTTGATATTTTTCTAAAACATCTGGATTGTTCTTCAATAACGTAATTGTATTTAGCAATAAATCGTCAAAATCCATTGCATTGTTTTTTCGTAATTCTTCTTCGTAATAGGCATAAACATTAGCGATAAAATTGTCTTTTGTGTCCTTTGCTTCTTTTGCCAGTTGCTGAGGAGTAATCATCTTATTTTTTGCCCAGGAAATTTTTGAGCGTATCTGGTTTGGAGTTTGTGATGATTGCCCATCTAATCCACGATTTTCGATAGTTTTTTTCAATAAACTGAGCGAATCGTCCTGGTCATAAATTGAAAAAGAGTTTGTGTAGCCAATGTGCTCAGCTTCTCTTCGAAGAATTCTTGCAAAAATTGAGTGAAAGGTGCCAGCCCAAATTCTTGAAGCTTGAGATTCATTAACGATTTTCGAAATTCTGTGGCTCATTTCTTTAGCAGCTTTATTGGTAAAGGTTAAAGCTAAAATGTTATATCCAGGAACGCCATTTGCAATCAAAAAAGCAATTCTCTGAGTTAGAACTTTAGTTTTTCCGCTACCAGCTCCAGCAACAATTAAAACAGGTCCTTCAATTGTTTTAACGCCTTTATGTTGCTCTGGATTAAGCCCTTTAAAAATAGGATCAATATCTATATTACTATCATTTTCTGTTTTGACTAATTTTAAATTCATTATCTTTTTTTAAAAATTACATAAAAATCAATCTACAAAAATACGAATATATATTTGTTTGGAGGGTGTGATTAAATTCCACAAGTTGTTAATAAAAATTAAAAAATAAGATAAATTAAAGAAAATATTGGAAGTAATGCCAAGATTATCATTATCACATCAAAAACTGAATTTAAATTTAATTTCTTTTGGCTAATCAATACTGCATTTACTACTAAACTTAATCCACATAATCCAGATAAAATCAGTACTAAAAGTAAACCAGTAAATATATTAAGTGGGGATAGGAAAAATAAAATCACCAATGAAATGACATTCATTATTATTGGTAATATCCATTTTTGTTTCGTTGTCATTTTTTAATCAAAAGGGCAATTTTTTCTAAAACTTCATCAACAATTAGTTGGCTACATTTCTCGATAAATTCCGCTTCTCTAACTTTCCAATCTAAACTTATAATTTGATCTGAAATTATTACACCTTTTGTAAATAATTTATTGTCTAATTTTACTTCAAATGGATAATTTTTAATTTTACTTGTAATTGGGCAAACAATTACTAAACCTACCAATGAATTATATTCCTTTGGAGAAACTACAAATGCTGGTCTTCTTCCCAGTTGTTCTTTACCTGCTTGAGGATTAAAATTAATCCAAATTATATCACCTCTTTCAGGTGAATATTTCGTTTGATTCATTCTTCTAGTCCAACTGAATCACCAAAATTATATTCTTCGTGCAAGTTTTCTTTGTTTATTTTAGATAGTAAATCTTTTAAATTTAATGAATTATCATTCTTTTTTATACTAATCGTATCGTCAATCAATTTTAAATCTAAAGTAGCACCATCCTGAATCTTCAAAGAATTTGTTACTGTTCGAGGTAATCTTATTCCTAAGCTATTTCCCCATTTTCTAACTATTAGTTCCATAATTCACTTCAATTAATTATACAAAGTATATACAAAAACGAAATGTTAATAAATTAATTTTATAACTTTACAAACTTTTCGAATTTATCACCAATTTTGATGAAATATACACCAGGAGCAAGATTGGAAACATCAATTAATCTCAATACCAGTGTTGTTGATAGTTTCAAAAAAACCGCTGTAATCAGGTTGATTTTCTTCAAAAACAATAGGTTCGATTCTCGAATCAGTATCACCACCTAATTTCCAAACTAATGCAAGGTAATTAAAATAATCCTCAGGAATTTTATCAACTACTAAGGCTACATCAATATCACTATCATTTCTTTGACGATTTTGAGAATATGAACCAAAAAGAATCATTTTTTTTAAATTAATGTGTTTAATTAATTCAGTTCGATAATCCACTAATTTATTTATAACTTCTGTTTTATCCATTCGAACAATTCCTTTGTTTTTGAAATTAGACTTTTACATTTTTCTTCACTAAGAATTTTTAGTAATCCTTCTTTATAAGTTGGATAACGTCCTTCAATATTGAAAGGTTGAAGACTAATAATAAATAATAATGTTTCCTCATCTAAATGTTTTATTAAACCAGTAGTATCAGCAAGAAATCTTAAATTATGTGTAAATGGAGGAATTTGATTTTGGCTTTTAACAAAATATGCTTTAAGAAGTTTTTCGATTATTTGATGACACATAAATCCAACGTATAAGTACCTTTTGGTAACCAACATAGCTTCAGCTGTATCAAAATCATACTCTGCTAAATCAACCCAATATTTTATTTTTTCTTCTAAATCCATAACTTGCTCTATAAAATAATCAATACGTTTTTAAAATTGAATTATTATTATATTTTTACAAACTTTTCGAATTTATCACCTATTTTGATGAAATATACACCAGGAGCAAGATTTGAAACATCAATTCTGAAAACCCCACCTAAATCCTCCCCAGTGGGGAGGACTTTTCCAGTTCCCTCCCCCACGGGGAGGGCTAGGGTGGGGTTCTTCTCTCCGAAGATATTATAAATCTCTAGCCACACACCCCCTAACCCCCTCTTGATAGCTAATCCTGTAGCATAAAAGAGAGAGAAAATCGTTAAAGTATTGAGAATATTGAAGAAAAGAGCTAAAGAAAAAAATCAGAATTTTGTGGGGGGAACTATGAAA
>CAIWET010000016.1 GCA_903911805.1 uncultured Ignavibacteria bacterium
AAATATATATATTAAAAGGACATATTGATGTTTAAAATTGTTGAAGCCAGATACATTGGCCCTGAGGTAAAACTTTTCAGAATTTTAGCTCCAAAAATCGCTGAAAAAAGAAAAGCAGGTCAATTTATCATTTTAAGAGTTACAAATAACGGTGAAAGAATTCCATTAACAATTGCAGATAGCAATGCTCAAGATGGTACAATCACTATTATTGCCCAAGGCGTTGGAAGAACTACAAAGCTACTTAATGATTTAAATGAAGGTGATTTTATCAATGACGTAGTTGGTCCATTAGGGAAAGCATCTCATATCGAAAACTTTGGAACTGCTGTTAGTATTGGTGGTGGTGTTGGAACTGCAATTGCATACCCAACTGCAAAAGCTTTAAAAGAAGCTGGAAACCACGTAATCAGTATTATTGGTGGAAGAAGCAAAGAATACGTTATATTAGAAGATGAAATGAAAGCAGTTTGTGACGAAGTTTATCCAACAACTGACGACGGTTCTTATGGTTTCCACGGATTTGTAACTGATAAATTAAAAGAAATTTTAGATAGCGGAACAAAAGTTGATTTTGTTTTAGCAATTGGACCTATCCCAATGATGAGAGCAATTGCTAATTTAACAAAGCCTTACGGCATTCAGACTGTTGTTAGCTTAAATCCTATAATGGTTGATGGTACAGGAATGTGCGGCGGCTGTAGAGCAGTTGTGGACGATAAAACAGTGTTCGTTTGCGTTGACGGTCCAGAATTTGATGCCCACAAAGTTGATTTTAATATATTAATGAATAGAAATAAAATGTACAACTCTTTTGAAATGCACGCAAAAGAAGGGACATTATGCAATCTTGACAAAATGGCTCTTAACATTAAGGAGAATGCATAATGGCTATGACAAATAAAGAAAGAATGCAAATTAAGCGTCAGCATATGCCTGAACAACCAGCAAATGTTAGAAACGCTAACTTTTTGGAAGTTAACCTTGGATATGACGAAGAAACAGCTATTTTAGAAGCAAATAGATGTATTCAATGTAAAAATCCTCATTGTATCGAAGGATGCCCAGTTTCTGTTAAAATTCCACAATTCTTGCAAGCAATTACTGAAAGAGATTTCAAAAAAGCAGCACAAATTTTAAAAGAAGACAATGCGTTACCTGCAGTTTGTGGTAGAGTTTGCCCTCAAGAAGAACAATGCGAAAAAGTATGCATTATTGGCAATAAAGGTGTTCCTGTAGCAATTGGAAATCTTGAAAGATTTGCAGCTGATTGGGAAAGAAATAATGCTGAATTCGAAATGCCTCCAATGATGCCAAAAACTGGTTATAGAGTAGCTATCGTGGGTGGCGGTCCTGCTGGACTTAGCTGCGCAGGCGATTTAATTAAAATGGGACACGACGTAACTGTTTTCGAAGCACTTCACGATATTGGTGGTGTATTGCTTTATGGTATTCCAGAATTCAGATTACCAAAAGATATTGTAAATATTGAAGTGAACGTTTTAGAAAAATTAGGCGTTAATTTCGTTAAAAATTTTGTAGTTGGAATGACTGAAACAATTGATGAATTATTGGATACATTTAATTCTGAACATTATGATGCAGTATTTGTTGGAGTTGGTGCTGGATTGCCATATTTCTTGAATATAAAAGGCGAACAGTTAAACGGCGTTTATTCAGCAAATGAATACTTAACTAGAATCAATCTAATGAAAGCATATCAGTTCCCAAATAATGATACTCCAATTATGGACTTAAGAGGCAAAAATGTTGCTATTTTCGGTGGTGGAAATACAGCTATGGATGCAGTAAGAACTGCAAAACGCCTTGGTGCTGAAAATGCTTATATTCTTTACAGAAGAACTGAAGCAGAAATGCCTGCAAGATTAGAAGAAATCAAACACGCTAAAGAAGAAGGAATCCAATTCTTACTTTTAAACGCTCCTTTGGAATTTACTGGAACTGAAGACGGTTGGTTAAAATCAGTAATCATTCAGAGAATGGAATTAGGCGAACCAGATGCATCAGGCAGAAGAAGACCAGTTCCAATTGATGGTGCAATTGAAGAAATTATGATTGATACAGCAGTTATTGCTATAGGTAATGGATCTAATCCAACAATCAATCAAACTACTCCAGATTTAAAAGTAAATAAATGGGGCAATATAACAGTTGACGAGACCACTATGAAAACCAGCAAAAAAGCAGTTTTTGCAGGTGGCGATATTGTAACTGGCGGTGCAACAGTTATTCTTGCAATGGGTGCTGGAAGAACAGCTGCCAAAGCAATTGACGAATATTTAAACAATCAGGAAGTTTGGTAGTTCTTTAATTACTATTACTAATCACAAAAAAGGCGATTCAGTTGATGAATCGCCTTTTTTCATAAATTTTAATAAAACCATGATTGTAATATCATAATAGCTGCTTATTATGTCTTGCAGTAATTAGCAAATTTCGGCTTATTGTGCAAAAATGAAAAATAAAACAATAAAATCAAAAGATAATTGACATTCAAATAAAGAATTTACAATTAATTTATTAATAGAAAAGCAGATTTAAAAAGCATTAAGGTTAATAGATAAATCAAGACTTAATAGAAGTGATTTATTTTAAAAAAAAGTCCTATCTCTGAGTTACTCCAAAATTAGAAAGGTTCTTATTTTGGTCATTAAAAATTTGCATTTATTATACTTTTTTAATTTAAGGAAAAAAATGAAAATAATAAAATTACTAAGTTTACTTGCTTTTGCACTGATGTTAACTCGTTGCGGATCAACAGAAAATACTGTAATTTCAGGTCAGCCTTCGCTATTAGAAGTAGTTTCAATTCTTGATTCTACTCAATCCAAATTTATTGAGTATGCTAAATTTACTAATAGTGATTTGGAACGTAGTATAAATATGACTGAATATTGGTTATTGAAACAACCAAATGTGAAAAGTGTTTACTCTCTAGATGATAGTTATATATCTATTTTACTTAAATCTGGATTAAAAACAACTTTTTATATCAATGCTATTGATGATAATGGAAATTGTATTTATAGGGGTGGCAAAGGTGGCAGTTCAAATCACCCTGGGAATGAATTTCTAAATAATTCAACTGAGATTCTTTCAAAAAATATAATTGATAACAAAAAAGTTTTACTTTTTGAAGTTGATACAAAGGGGCTGGCATTAGAGCCACAAATAAAAATTATTTCAGATATTTTAGATAAATCTGGTTTGGATCTTAAAGTTACAGTTTTACGGGATGAACAATGTACATTTGAAACATTTGAAACCTTTAAAGATTATGGTTTAGTCATTATTGATGGTCATGGCATGATGGACAACATTCAACTAGGAAAAGATGTTGACCTTTCAAATGTTCCTAAAAATGATGATGCGATAATTAAGGAGTTAAATTCTCAACTAGGTAGCAGTAATATTGATAAAGTAAATAAGGGCAAGACAGAATTAGCTAAAAAGATTGATATTAATCTTTCAAAATCTGATTGGGTAAAAAGTGTCCAAGCAGATGAATCATTAACTCATTGGATTACTGGGAAACACATAGCTACTTTGCCACAAATGCCAAATACTATAATATTTGGTAATATGTGTCATAGTGGCTGGATATTGACATCATATACTATACCAGAAAAAAAAGGGGTGGATAATAATAATGTTGAATTTGTTATTCCAGCTAGCACTCAGATATTTACAAATTCAATTGGAAAAACTTTTATTGATAAAAATCTAATAAGCTATTATGGATATACAAGAAATGCTTTTAATATTGGAACTAGAGCTATTCCAGCAGGTACTTCAAGACAAGTTGAAAATAATTTTTCAATGAATTCAGAAAAAACTTTTATTACAAGATTAGTAAAAGACAAAGATAGTACAAAAATAGTTAATTTGGAATCAGATAATAAGACTGAGTATTTTATGCCTGCTAGTCCAAATAATGGCGCATTAGGTGATTTATATTTCAGACATTATGGTGCAGATGATTATAGTTATTATTCTTGTACAAATGATTTCGTTGATGAAAGAGATGGAGAAAAATACAAAGCAATATGTATTCAAAATCAAAATTGGATGGCTGAAAATTTAAGATTTAATGCGCCTGGAAGCGTGTTTTACGAGGATAAACCAGAAAATGCTGCTAAATATGGAAAAATGTATGACTGGACAACTGTAATGCAGGGTGCTCCAGCTAATAATAATGCTAATAGCAAAGTTCAGGGTGTTTGCCCAAAGGGATGGCACGTACCAAGTATTTCAGAATGGGGTCAACTCTTATCTTTTATAGGTTCATCAACTACATTAAGAGGTAACGCATTAAAATCAAGCACAGATTGGGTATCGCCAAGTGTAGGAATAAATAGTTTTGGATTTTCTGCTTTACCAGGAGGAATATATATGCCAGATGGTACAACAATTAAATACTTTTGGATGGGTGAAAGAGGTATGTGGTGGTCAACTTCAATGGTTCCGAATTCAACAAATAGATATTATCATTTTTGGTTATATAATTTAAGTACTGATGGTTTGACTTCTGATACAAAAAAAGAAGATAAAATGTCTTGTCGCTGCTTGAAAGATTAAAATTAAATAGAATATTCTGATTTAATTCGAATTTTAAAAAAAAAGAGATTGCCTTTATTTGAAGACAATCTCTATTAATTTATTATTTCTTTAAATTATTTTTTATAAAAAGAAAGTAATACCAATATATGCATCACCAAGACCGCCAATAAATTGTGCTGGATCTAAGTTGAACTGAATAACTCTGATAGCTGCAGTAACGCCTACGCCTTTGTAAGGATACCAATCAGCACCACCATAAAGATTTAAATTTGTTGCTGTTGCATCTTCTTGCTCAATAACGCCATTTTTGATAACGTTTCTTTTGAAAGTTTCTGCTGCAAATGATGCTTGAAGGAAGGGGTATGCGTATTTTACTTTTTCAAAATAATATTTCACATAAGGAGCAAATGTTAAAAATGACTGTGATTTAACTTCATAACCGCCTTGTGTATAACCTCCATCAAAATAAAATCCAACTTTTGCACCAATGTGGATATTTTTGTCAAGAGCATAAACTCCTAAAAATCCATAATTGCCAAAAGAACCTAAAGTTGTTCCAAATCCTAATTGCTCAAATGGAAGTTTATCGTCTTCAGTTTTCTGAGCCGACAAGTTAATTGTTGATATAAATGATAATGCTGCTACTAAGCAAATGTAAAATAATTTTTTCATAAACACTCCTAAATAAAAATTAAAAATTCATTTATCAAAAATAGCAAGAAATTTCTAAATAAATAGGAAAATTTTTATTTTTTTTAAAAATTATTTTTTCTTGGTCTTTAATGTGTAGATATAAGCTAATACTTGGGCTACAGCTTTAAAGAGATTTTCAGGAATTTCTTCGTCAATATCTGTGTTTGCATAGAGTGCTCTGGCTAATGGAGGCTCAACAACAACTGGTATATCATTTTCTTCAGCAATAGCTCTAATCTGCAACGCTAGGAAGTCAATTCCTTTGGCTACAACCTTTGGAGCGCTCTGTTCGCCTTGTTTATATACGATTGCTACAGCATAGTGAGTAGGGTTCATTATTACAACATCTGCTTTTTTGACATTGCTGAGCATCAATTTTCTGATTCTTGCTCTCATCATTTGTCTGATTCTTGCCTTAACTCTTACATCACCCTCAGTCTGCTTGGTTTCTTCCTTAACTTCTTGCTTAGTCATTTTCATATCATCAATAAATTTATATTTCTGATAGAAATAATCTGAAACAGCTATAACAATATAAACAACACCAATTTTTGTAATTAACTCCAAACTGATGCTTGCCATATATTTTCCAATTTCCAGATATGGCATTTCCACCATTTTTATTGCTTCGTCTGCTCTAAGCTTTATTACCTGGTAAACGATAGACCCCATCAATATCAATTTTACTATATTTTTGAGCAATTCAAAGATAGAGCGACCAGAAAAGAAAATTCTCTTAATACCAGAAAAAGGATTGAAGATCGATTGCCAGTTTAATCCTTCAGTGAACTTCTTTCCTGCCCAATGAAATCCTACTTGACTCATTTCAGAAAGAAATACGATTACAAAAATTGACAATACGATTGGTAATCCCATTTGGGCAAATGATATAATAAATCTATAATATAAATCATATACATTTTGTTCGGTGATTTCGATTAATCCAATATTTCTTAATGTTGTACTCAGTAAATGAGTCAAACTATCAATCATTGGTTTACCTAAAATAAAAACTGTAATTCCACCAATTAATAAAACAGCCGCTGAGGAAACGTCCTGGCTTTTGGAAACCTGTCCTTTATCTCTTGCGTCTGTTAACCGCTTCGCACTCGGCGCCTCGGTCTTCTCTTGGCCGTCTTTATTCTCTGCCATTTATCACTTTATTGGATTAAATTTCAAAATCATATTAATAATTTCTGAATTCATAAAAATTAATGAATTCTTTCCAACCATTGCTATTAATGGTGCACTTAGCATTAAAACCATTAAGCCAATACCAATTTTAAATTGGAAACTCAAGGCAAAAATATTCGCTTGTGGGGCAACTCTTGCTAATAATGATAAAGCCAGGTTAGTCAAAAACAGCGAAACCATAACTGGTCCTGCCATCTTAATACCAATAATCATAAATTGCTTTATCATATACATAACTTGATTTAATAATTCCTGACTGAATTCGAATTTTCCTATTGGAACAACTTTTACTGATTGGAATAATGCTTCAAAAAGAAAATAATGACCATTGATTGCTAAGAAAATCATCAAAATAGTCATTTCATAAATTTCACCCAAAAGAGATGGGCTATCATTGCTCATAAACATTGCTGATGTTTGATATCCAATATCAAAATCGAGCAAACCTCCTGCAAATCTAGAGGCATAAAACACTAAACTTACAGAGAATCCAATTAAAAATCCAACCATTAATTCTTTGAATACCAAAAAAACAAGATAAAATAAGTCAAAGTCAATTACTGGCTGCTCTTTCCAAAAAGCAGAAGTAAGTGACATTGCCATTATTATACCTATAATTACTTTCATTTGCATTGGGATAATATTTGCTTTGAACATTGGCGCAGCTATAAATAATCCGGTTACTCTTACAAAAAAAAGTAATCCGATAATAAATTTACCGGATAAAAGAAATATGGTTAATGAATCAATCATTTGCTACTTCAGCATTGGAATCATATTGATCAAATTGATTGTATAGGTTTTCATATTGCTTATCATAAATGGTAAAACGAAAACACTAATAGCAAATACTGCAATCAATTTTGGAACAAAAGTCAAAGTTTGCTCAGAAATTGATGTAGCTGCCTGAAAAATAGAGATGATCAATCCTATAACCAAAGCTACTAAAAGTAGCGGACCACTGATTAATAGTACATAATAAAATGCATCTCTAATTATTGTAATTACTGTTTCTTCTGTCATAATTTATCCTATTTCATTATACTTCTCATAAGTGAATCAACAATTAAATTCCAACCATCCACCAAAATGAACAGAAGAACTTTAATTGGCAATGATATTAACTGCGGTGGCAATAAGAACATACCCAGTGACATAAGAGTTGATGCAATAATCATATCCATTACAAGGAATGGAATGAACAGCAAAAATCCAATTTGGAAAGCAATTCTTAATTCACTTAACGAATAAGCTGGGATGATTGTCATTGTAGAAACCTGCGAAATATCATTAGGTTTTTCAGCACCACTAAGCTTAAGGAATAGTCCCAAATCTTCTTGGCGAGTATGCTTGAGCATAAATTCTCTGAATGGCACTACTATTTTGTCAAGAGCCTGCTCCTGCGTAATCTCTTCCTTGAGATATGGCTGAATCCCTTCTCTGTTCGCTTGATTGAGAACAGGCTGCATAACAAAAAAAGTAAGAAATAAAGCAAGGCCCGTCAGAAGTTGATTAGGGGGTTGGGTGTGTGTGCCGAGCGCTTGCTTTAAAAAATAGAACACAATAATAATTCTAGTAAAACAGGTCATCATTATCAAAATTGATGGTGCTAATGTTAGCACAGTGATAACCATCAGTAATTGAATATTTAGTCCCATATCGCTTGGGTTGCTTCCATTATTAACCGATAGCGATAGTGCAGGCAATGGCAATCCTTGCGTATTTGCAGCTTGCTGCTGCTGTGCCTGTTGTGCTACTGATTCACCAGTTAAACTAAGAAAAATCAGTAAAGCTATTACTAAATACTTTATACAAATTTTCAATTCCAACACCTTTTTTTAATCAACTTATATTAGATATTACAAGCCGTGTGCCAAAAGAAAATATAAATGTTAAACAAATGAAATATAAGGAATTATGAAATTAGATGATAGTTTGAGCTTTCGGGATATTATTATCAAATGGTTAATATTACGCAATTATATGGTTTAAATTTGATTTGTAGAGAGTCATAGATATGGGTTTTCTAATTCTTTTTCCCCCTCCTTTTGTAAGGCGGGGTGGTAATCTTTTATTTTAAATAACGATCACGCCTAACCCCACCCTAAATCCCTCCCCTTGAAGGGAGGGACTTGAAGAATAAGAAATCAAGAATTTCGAATATTAAATAATTAATGTCGAAATAAAGAATTAAATGGTATGTCATTCGACACTTGAAGCGAATGTAATTCTTTTTCCCCCTCTAATAAGAGGGGGCTAGGGGGTGTGTAGTTCGAATATTTAATATCCTTGGACAATCCTAATAACTACCCCGCCCTAATGGGCACCCTTTCAAATTGAAGGGGAAGTAAGAAAAAAAAATCCCACTTTTTCAAGTGGGATTTAAATTCTAATGTAATTTAGAAAAGATTTTACCAGGAATAGCCTAAACCTAAATTGCCACCATAACTATTATATGAGTTATAATCTTTTCCACCAATTGGGAATACGAATTTAACGCCTGGCTCGATTGTCCAACCACCAGCGAATACCCATTTGTAACCAGCTTCAGCGCCAATTCCAAACGATGTATAACTATCATAATTATTGAAAGTACTAGAACCACCCCAAGACCAACTGTAAAATTCTACTCTTGGTCCAACACTTAATCCTTCTAAAGATTTTTTATTTAAATTAAATGTGCTGTTTGCCCATTCATTGAAGTACCATCTGTAAGAAGCACCTAAACCGATTGCTCTCCAATCATAATAACTCCAATAGTTAGCGTTAACTGTGAATGAGTTTTCAGGTGATAATTTTTGTTCATAACCAACATCAATCATTCCTACTATTAAAGCAAATGGATTGACATAAATTGTTTGGCCATAATTTCCTGTTGAAACTTTTTGTGCATTCAGATTAACTGAAGTAAGTGCAATAATAATTGCTAGTGTAAGTATAGTTAAAGTCTTTTTCATAAAGCCCCCAAAAATATTA
>CAIWET010000017.1 GCA_903911805.1 uncultured Ignavibacteria bacterium
ATTGCAAGATTATTTTATAAATATTTTTTGGAGTTATTTAGTGAAGTACTTATTAATGATTATTGCATTTACTGTTTTAGTATCTTGCAATCTTAAAAAAGAAGAAAAAGTAGAGCAGAAACCAGCTGATGCACCTCAACAAGCACAACAAGCAATGGGACAACCTGCAGCTGGCGCAAAAATAGAAGGAAACAAAATATTTCTAGCTGATTTCAGCTTTGAAATACCATCAACTTGGGTTGTTGAGCAACCTACATCTTCAATGAGAATTTCTCAATTTGGTTTGAAATCAAATCAAGAAATTAAAATTATCGGATTCTATTTTGGAAATAACGATAATATGATTGAAGCAAATATCGAACGTTGGAAAAATGAATTTACAAACGTAGAAAGCGTAAAAAATTCAAAAGCAGCGAATGATTTAATAGAAGTTGTTTTAATTACTGGTACATTCAAGAAAAAACCTTATCCAATGGCTCAGGAATTTGAAGAAGCACCAAATTATAGCACAATGGCTTGTATTATTCCTTCTAAAGAAGGTCCTTATTTTTTCAAAGCTTGGGGTCCTAAAGAAGAAATTGCTAAAGAATTAAGCGTTTTCACTAACTTTTTGAATACTTATAAAAAATAGTATTAATAAAAATTAAACTTTTTGAGGCGGTTATCCGCCTCTTTTTATTTTATACAAATTTGAGATTAATTATGAAAAATTATTTTGATGTAATTGTTATTGGTACAGGTCCTGCAGGACTGTTTTCTGCAATTAATATCAAAAACAAATCAGTATTAATTTTAGAAAAAAACTCTAAACCAGCCAAAAAACTATTAATCTCTGGTGCTGGAAGATGCAATATCACAAACTCAGGAGATTTGAATCATTATCTTACAAAATATTCGGATAAAAAGAATTTTGTTCAACCATCTTTGAAAGAATTTACTAATTATCAGCTATTAGAATATTTTTCAAAAAATGGCTTAAATTGCTATATGGATAAAAATGGAAAGTATTTCCCTGAAACTGATGATGCCCACGATTTTCTCAATATTCTAATTGATTCTTGCAACAAGAATAGGGTAAAAATCAACTATAATAGTAAAGTAATTGATATTAAAAAGAATGATGATATCTTTTCAATTGAAACTGAAGAATTGATTTATAATGCTAAAATTGTAATTATTGGCACTGGCGGATTATCATATCCAACAACTGGTACAACAGGAGATGGTTATCGTTTCGCAAAGAAGTTTGGACATAAAATAATCCCAACTAGACCTGCTTTGACTTCAATAAAAATTAGAGATTATTCATACAAGGAAATCGAAGGAATTTCATTAAAGAAAATAACCATATCCAAAATTGAAAACAACAAGACTATTTCTAATACTGGAGATATTGTATTTACAAGGAATGGATTTTCAGGACCTGGAATTATTGATTTTTCGAGATTTTTAAACAATGATGATGAGATATTAATTAATTTCTCTGAATTAAAGGGCGAAGAAATTGAGACTAACATCTTAAATGAAATGAATAAAAATGGAAAAGTTTCAATCAAAAAAGTATTGAAATCTACTAATTTGCCAGAAAGACTATTGGAACAATTTTTGCTGAATTTAGGAATTGAAGACGATATGCAAATTTCGAAATTGAGCAAAGAAAACAGGAAAAAGATAGTCAATGAAATTGTGGCAAAAAAGTTGATAATAGATAAAGTAAATGGTTTTAATATGGCAATGGTAACTGCCGGTGGTGTTGATACTAAAGAAGTTAACAGGAAATCTATGGAATCGAAATTAATAGAAAACTTATTTTTTGTCGGCGAAGTTTTAGATGTTGATGGCGATACTGGAGGATATAACGTACAGTTTGCATTCTCATCAGGATATTTGGCTGCAAAAAAAATTAATTTGTAATATTTTCTAATTTCTGTGTTAATGTAGATATAAGATATGAAAAAAGAAATGAAAAATGAATTTAATAAATATAGCGACAACGAGCTAATTCTCTTAATAAGAGAAAACAGTAAAAGTGCTCAGTCGGCATTCGTAGAACTTTATGACAGATACTCATCAAGAGTATATGCATATTGCAGAAAAGTAATGCCTACTAGGGAAGGTGCCGAAGATCTATATCAAGAGACTTTTTTCAGATTTTATAACAAGATAACAACAGATTACGAAATCGTAAACATTATTGGATATTTAATTACAATTGCAAGAAACTTATGCTTAAACTACCAAAGAGATAAAAAGTCATTTGTATCAGTGGAAGATATTTCTCCGATTGATGAATACAAGTCATTGTCTGAAGTAGGGGAGGACAATCAAATTGAAGAGCAATCCCAAATGGTATTGATGGCATTAGATTTACTTGAACCAAATGAAAAAGAAATTTTACTAATGAAATATTATGCTAATATGAATTATAACGAAATTGCAGAAGTGACTGGTCAAAGCGCTAATTCAATGAGAGTAAAAATACATAGAGCCAAAGAAAAAATCAGAGGTTTATTAATTAGAGATGAGAAAAAAACAATAAATAGATAAAAAATTATGAATAATACTAAATTAATACAGGATTTTTTGGACGGCAGACTTGATGAAGAGAATGAAGATACTCTTTTCGATGAAATTGCCTCTAATAAAATGACTAGAGAGGAATTTAAAAGCTTCTTGGCGATTGAATTAGCTTTAAAAAATGACTCAAAAACATTTATTCCTCCGCTTTCTACAACCACTGGAATTCTAACCCGTATAGGATTTGCAATTCCAGGAGCAATCGCAGGAGGGGCAGCTGTAAGTTCATTCGGAGGAAAATTTGAGGTTTTAAGAACATTTTCTCAAGGTATTTATTCTGCTTTGGTAAGCGCAGTTGTTACTGCTGTGGCTGTAATTGGAGTTTATTATGTAACTGACAATAATAAAGAAGCAACAAATTCTAATAATAAGCCAGCAACAACAATTGCTCCTCAAATTTCTCAAAATGCAGATTTGCAGAATGCTCAAAAAGAAATTGCAACTTTGCAAAATAAGCTTAATAGCATTACTGAAAAATCTCAGAAACCAATAATAAAATATGTATATATTCAAAAGAAAGATGATAATTTTGATTCTAAAAATACTAATTCTCAAGACAATAATATAGCAGAAAATAAGATTCCTGAAACTCAAATTGAAGTAAAAGAAGTAAAAAGAGAAGAATTAGGAAATAAAGCTTTAAGTATAAATAATACAGCTTTTTACAATGTTTTAGATCCAGTAAGGTTCAACAATAGCGAATTTAAAGGAACTCCAAGCGTATTCAATAGGAATAATTATGAGTTTGGAAATTACAAAGCTTCAACTGAATTTGGGTTAGGAATTGAATTAAGAGGATTGCAGGAATGGTCAACAAAAATTGCTGCAGTTAGAGAATCAACATCACCAAAATTCTCAAATATGGGAATTACTTTAAGCTATGATATATCGGATAATTTCTCGATATTAGCAGATGCTCGCCAGGAATTCTTTTATCAGGAATATTCTGGAGTTGATGATTTAGGAAACAAGAATTTATATCAGCAATATCCCAATTTTGTTTCTTTTAGTGGTGGATTGAGATATAGCTTTTTAAATTTAGAAAATGTTAGTGCTTTTGGTCAGGCTGCTGTTGGTGGTAATAATGCAGGAGTTGTAGGAAGAGCAATGCTGGGGTTAGAAATATTACCATATAATAATTATTCATTCTTTATTGGAATTGAAGGAAGTATGATGGATTATTTCCATAAAGAAAACAGATTTCAAACATCAAAAATAGGGCTTAATTATGGCATCAAATTCAATTTATAAATATAGATATATTATACCTTTTTTATTTGTGATGGGTATATTTATTCAGTCTTGTGCTGATTCTTTAGGTTTAGACCCTAATGTTAAAGTAACTTCAGTTGCAGATGTTGATACTACAACACCTCCAGATACAAGTGGCGGTGGCACAACTACACCAAAACCTTATAAAATTTCAAAATATGAATTATTGATTTTTGAAACTTTCAGAACTCAAAATAATAAGTTTTATGATGAATGGATTAATCCAAAAAAAGAATGCGAAATTACTATTGATACTGCAATAAACAAAATTAAATTGTCCATTGATTTAAAACTAGAAAATCCAAAAAAAGATTTGCCATTGCTACCAAGAAGAGATAGGATAATTAATTCTGATTTAGAGTTTTCCTCGTTTATTGCTGATGATGTTGAATTTAATTTGAATGGAATTGGTAATCAAAATATCATGAAGATTGACTTGGAATATAGAGACCAAAACCAGCAAAAATATATTAGATATTTTAATGGTAAAGATCATTATTCTAAATTAAAGATTGATCGAATTAATTTAATAGATAAAATTATTGATGTTAAAGTTTTATTCGAACCTGATTCAAAGTTTGAAACGGAAACTTATACAATTGTAATGAGATTATTTTATTAAATAGTCCAAGCGAAACCATTAAGTTTTTCAAGAAATTCATCTTTTTTTGTTATACTTATAGGAATCTCTGTATTATCGTTCATCACTATTGATGGGCAACGCCCTTTCATATATTTCTTTACATATCTTATATTGATAATGTGTGAATTATGGGTTCTTACAAAATTTAGGGGCAATAAAATAGATTCGAACTTTCGGAGATTTTTTGTAGAAATTATACAATTATTATTATTTAATACTATTTTTGTATAACTTGCTTCTGATTCTAATCTAACAATATCGGCAATGATAACCATTGTCATACCAGTTCCAGTTTGTATTAAAATACTTTCAGGAGAGTCCGCAAGACTCTCCTGTAGTATTCTCATTTTGTTCTCGTAATTATCACTTGTTTTGTTTTTATGAAATCTATCTAAAGCTTCCTGAAGTTTATCTTTTGTAATCGGTTTAATTAAATAGTGAAGAGCTGCGAGCTCAAATGCATTAACGGCAAATTCATTATGACTTGTAATAAAAATGATTTCATAATTTTTATATAAGGTTTTTGCTAGAATATCGAACCCTTTTCCATCAGGTAGAAAAATATCTAAAAATAGCAAATCTGGCATTGAAGTATTAATTGCTTCTATACCTTGAGCTACACTAGTTGCAGTTGAAACCACACTAATATTAGGAAAATTCTGACTTAATATTTCTTTGATGGTAATGATATGCCCATCATCATCATCTATTATACAGGCTCTGATATTTGCACTTTTCACTTTTTTAATATCCCAAAATTATTTATTAAAAATAAATTCTACATTTGAATTATTAGTCATTTCAGGGAATATTTCCATCTGAGATTGAGGTCTTCCTGCTTGAGTTTGGCTAATCAATACCATTGAATAACTCATATAATGGAACAATCTTTTGAATTGGTCAGCATTATCAAGTTTACCAGAGTGAATAATTGCAACAGTTTTTGAGCTATTAGCAGGATTTGAATAATTCAATAATAATAAATTTCCTTCTTTTTTGAATGATTTATTGTTGATTGAAATATCTTCCTTATTAATTTTAATAGTTGATGGCAATTTGCCTTCAAATTTTTTATAAAAATCATTATTATCAGTATTACCTAAAATGATTAAAGATCTATCTTTCCAATCATTATCTTTTAATTCATCAATAGATTTTGAATCAAATACATAATCGCTTTCTTTCATCATTTTTACGATATTATGATAAACATCAATATCAGCTGATTTTTCAGTTGGAGTAATTACTAAAGGATTATCGGATAAAACTTGTCCAAAACTAAATGGAATTTCCCATTTATTCAATTTTCGTAAGCACTGATAATCAGGGTCAAGTGTCATTTTAGTTAAATTAGCAATATTCGGGATTTTAAATTTATTAACGTCTTTAGTGATTGTAAAGCTTTTCCAAATTGTGTCTTTCCCTGTTATAAATCTAATTGGAACTGACATATAATATTTTAAATCCTGATTAATTTCAAAAGATAAAGAATCATTGTCTTTGTTCACGTTTTTGAGCTCTAAAGCTGGTATTTTAGTGTCATTTAACCATTGGTTAAATAATGCCTTAGTGTTGATGTTTGTGCTGTCCTTGCGTGTTTGCTCAGCAAATAACATTCTCATACCAAACCAGGATGCACGTTTGCCTTTATATTTTGTAGCAAAGTTTTTAATAACTGAGAAGAATTTATCATCACCAAATAATTTTGTTAATTCATAGAATAAGAATCCACCTTTTGAATAACCAATTACTGCATCGTCATTATTTCTTTGATATTGAAAATCCTTTAATGGATAATTTGCTTTTTCAGGTAATGATGAAATTGCAATTAATGCTTTTTTGCGCCAATCTAATGCGCCAGATGGCTTATTTGTCAAAATATTATAGAAATAATTACTTGAAAATGTTGTTAATGCTTCGCACCAGTTTCCAGAGCTATAATCAACATAAACGCTATTTCCCCACCAATTATGTACAAATTCGTGTGCTAATGAACCTGGAGATAACATCACCCAAGGCATCAACATTAATTTATTTGATAATAATGTATATCCTGGCATTCCAAAACCTGTTGCAAAAAAGTTCTCAACTATTTTGAAATTGCTATAAGGATATGGCCCAAATAATTTTGTATATAAATTATAATATTCAATAGAAGATTTTAAATAAGTGTTTCCAGCATCAGCAGATGACATACCTGATTGAGGATTGGCTACTGCATCTGAAAAAGTAAATAAACTAAAAGTTTTGCCATCATAAGTTGTATCTTTTTGATTATATCTGCCACCCACTAAAATCATATCATCTGTTGGTAATTCAGATTTATATTGATAAACCCTTTTATCATTAACTTCTTTTAAAGAAACTAATGTTCCTGAGGTTATCAAAGTCAAATCTTTTGGTAAAGTGATTTCAATATCAAAGTCTGCAAGATCTTTTTCTGCTTGTCCAAAATAACTGCCACCAGGTAGATAAATTCCTTCGCCTTTAGCTGAAGAAATGTATCCAGGAGTATGTGAGTGCTTTTGGTTAAGCATAGTTATTTCAGGTGAGTGATAAACTTCGCCACTAAATTCATAATAAATTTCATTAATTTCTTTATCTTTTGGAGAAAGAATTATTAAATTATATAAACTATCTTCTTTGATTTTATATTCAATTTCACCATTTGGTGAATTTAATTTACTGATTTTTAAATCTTTTAGAATTTGGAAACTACTTCTTTTTGCAATAGGATTTTTGAATTTTAATAAATCACTACCTTTAATAAAGTGCTGTTCAGGATTAATATCAATTTTAATATTATGTTTTGAGATGAAATTTTCACCAAGGTGGCCACCCATCATTTCTTGAGTAATTTCTTCGTGTTTGTTTTCTTCTAAAACCATAATATAATCACCAAAAGTTTTAGAATCTTCAGGGAAAGTTTCACATTTTCCATTTTCAACATAATAAGGTGAAAGTACACTTAAACTCAATTTAGAATTACGTTCCATTAACTTCTTTACTGTTCCTTGATAATTATTTGAATGAAAATCACCGTCAAAATGGATTACTTTTTTGCCAGTTAATTTAACAAAATCAAAAATACTCTCAGCCATTGTTTCATCTTTGATAACCTGAGCACCATAATACAAATATAAAGTATTTTCCTGATTAGGAGTTAAAGTCATATTAGTATCCATCCCCATATTCGCTAGCATAGATCTATAGAATTTTTTCAAATAAACATCATCTTCAATTTTCATTGATCTTGTAACTAATTTTCTTTCCTCAGGTTTCAATTTTTCAACTGCACCCCAACCATCTGAAGCAAAAGCAGCGGCATATTTTCTTGGAATGTTTGCGGCAATAAGGCTTGATTTGTTTGCTTTTGCTAATTCTAAAAGAGGTTTATAAAAATCATTATAATCTGGCCATGGTCTGCTTGATTTAAGGAATTGCTTTTCATCCATTAAATTAGTCATAAAGCTGTCGATTTGAGGTTGAACATCACGTTCGAACATTTCCATAGAAACAACCAATGAAGAATTTAATTTATATAATTCAGTTAAATATAATTCTTGAATTTTATGAACAACAGAATCATCGTGGAATTCACCAAAAAAGATTACATCTTTTTGATATGTTTTTTTTGCTAAATCGGTTATACTGATTTTTTCGCCAGTTTTTGACTCGAAAATTGTGTAATTGCGGGAGCTTAATGACATTAAATTTATCATAAAAATCAGAAGAAATACTATCTTTTTCATATCTTAAACAAAAATAATTCTAAATATCTTTACTGTAAAG
>CAIWET010000018.1 GCA_903911805.1 uncultured Ignavibacteria bacterium
AAAAAGAGGTTGTCTCAAAAGTGTCATTTCGAACGAAGTGAGAAATCCAGAAATTTCGTAAGTCGTTGATTTACTGGATTCTTCGCTACGCTCAGAATGACGAAGCAAGATTTATCTTGACTTTTGAGACAACCTCATTTTTTATTCCTTTAAGCTCCTTATTATCAATAATTTGAACCAGTTTATTCAAAGTTTTATATTTCTTTATTTGGTAATGTAAAATTAACAATTGTTCCAATACTTACTTCGGTATCTATCCAAATTTTTCCTTGATGTTTTTCGATAAATTCTTTACAAAGAATCAATCCTAAGCCATTTCCCATTTCTTTATTAGTTCCCAAAGATGAAATATGCGAATCAATTCTAAAGAGCTTAGTTAAAATGTCATCAGAAATCCCCATTCCATTATCTTTAACAGAAATTTGGACTTCCCTTATATACTCTTCTTTTTTATTAATAACAGATGGTTTAACTGCAATTTCAACTGAACCTCCATTTTGAGTAAATTTCACTGAATTCGACAAAGTATGAATTAATACAGCAGTTAATAAATTTGGGTCTGCTTTAATAAAATAATTTTTATAAATTTTATTAATGATAGAAATATTCTTTTTTTCAGCATTTTGTTGAATATATCCAATTGAATTCTTAATGATAATTGATAAATCAAAGCGCTCAATATTAAATGGTAATTTACCACTCTGAGATTTAGACCATTCAAGTAAATTCCAAAGTAAATCATATAAATTCTCTGATGATTTTTTAATTGCTTCAAGAAAACTAATTCTTTCTTGCTCCTCAAAAGTTGCATAATCATCATAAAGCATTCTTGTGATTTGTCTAAACGTAGAAAGTGGATTTTTTAAATCGTGTGATATAATAGAAAAGAACCTGTCTTTTGTTGAATTTAGTGCTTTTAATTCAATTTCAGACTGAGTTAGTTTTCGATTTAATTCAATTAATTTCAATGAATCATTCTCAATTGCCTGCTTTGTTTGCTCTAGTTCAATATTGGATTTTTTTAACAATTCTTCACTTACTTTACGTTGTTTGTTCTCATCTTCTACATTAATTAAAGCTTCTTGAAGTCGGGCAGTTCTGTCTAAAACTTTTGCTTCAAGTTCTTCATTTAACTTTATTATTTCCACCGCATTTTGTTCTTTTTCT
Organism: uncultured Ignavibacteria bacterium; assembly: GCA_903911805.1. GTDB lineage: Bacteria > Bacteroidota > Ignavibacteria > Kapaibacteriales > UBA2268 > CAIWET01. Next base: position 1,168 of record CAIWET010000018.1, read on the forward strand.
GCATTTCTTATAACAATTTCTTTCATCAAATGATTAAATTCCTGATATAAAATACCAATTTCATCATTTCCTTTTACTTCAAGTGGATGCTCAAAATCTCCAGAAATTGAAATATGTTTTGTAATACTTGCTAGTTGCAGAATAGGTTTTGAAATAATTTTTTCGAGAAAAACTGCCAAGAAATAGGAGATAATTATTGAAGATATTAAAATAATAACCATTAAATATGTAAAATCAACCATATTTGCAATTACAAATTTTTCAGTTGCTTTTATGTAAATATATCCATAATTAGCATTCTGATAAATTATTGGCTTAATTACGTGTAATATACCATCAATATCAATAATCGTGTCTTTAAGATTTTGTAATGAGAAGTTTAATAATTTACTTTTTTCGCTATTTTTAATATATTTTGAAAATTCTTTTAAAGTAGTATCATATATAATAATTTCGGTAATATACGGAATGGACTCAATTTTGCTCAGAATTTCATAGCATCCTTTGTCGTCGTTAAAAACTAAAGTTGGGACAGCATATTCACCAACTAATTTAGTATTTAATAAAGTATTGTTTGCCAATTCAGTTCTTAATTTTGTATTTTCATTAAGAATTACAAGTAAGATTGCTAAACTCAGTACAATAGTAGTTACAGAAATAATAATCAACTTTAATTTAAGTGATATTGTTGATTTAAATAGCTTTAGCATAATTATTCGCCCTCACTATTTATAATCGTACTATATTGCAAAAGTAAATGACTAATTTTTAAATTAGAATTTCGAACTGCTTTTTCATTTATTTGAAACTTTATTTTTGAGGATGAAATTACAAAGTTTATATCTCCCCCACGCTCGCAGAATTTATTTGATTGGCTTACAGTTAGTATTGGTTTCTTAGCTATTTTCTTTAAAATGTCAGTTAAATTTGAACTCATCGATGGGCTAATAAATAAAATCTGACAATTCCCAATCTGATCAATTGAATTTATATAACGAATTTTAACAACTCTATTTTTAATTTTTTGATTTGCATAAAGATTGTCTAATTTCTTTTTAAATAAATTCTCACCTATTACAACAATTTCGAATGGTTTATCTGAATTGGCTGCATCATCAGGCCAATCAATAAATCTTGCAAACTTTTCAAATAATGCTGCCTTAAGCTCATATTCATCAGCAATCTCAGCTGAAAAAATGTTTAAGCTCAAAAGTAATAATAGCAATATGTGTTTTAAAAGTTTAATTAAATTATTTCCAATTAATATTTATAATCAAGTTTTAATCCAAAAGTTCTTGGTTCTTCAATGAAGGTATTTCTAAAATAATTTTCGCTGTCTCTATATCCAGCATCATAAGTATATCTTTTATTATTGCCACTTCCAATCAAATTCATAACGAATAAAGATACATTGAAATGCTCATTAATATTGTAAAGCGCTGAAAAGTTCATTCTAAAGTCAGTTTGATACATATTTTGGTCTTTTACTACCTTTATTAATTCTTTTAAAGCTTCATAATCTGTATTTGCCGGGTTAAGAGCATTTTCTAGCATTTTAATTCCATCTAATGCACCTTCGAATTTCCAAAATATTCTAGTATCCAAATGTAGTTGGAGCTTATCATCAAAAAGTTTAAAATTACAAATAAGCTTTGTTGTGTTATTTGACCAGTTATTTAAATCATTTCCAAATGAAGAAAAAACAGTATTTCCAAATTTAGTTAAAAAGTCTGAATAACTTATTCCGCTATATGAAACGCCATCGTTTAACTTCCATTCCAATTGTTTAGTATATGTATGATTTACAGATAATTCAAGGTTATCTAATAGCAAATGAGCTTCAAGTTCGATTCCAGCAATTTTCAGATTACCAGTTGGTTTAGTTGTTCTGTCTGGTTGAGACCAACTAATTACATCCAAATTATTATAGAATAATGAAGAGTTTATTGATATATTATCAGATAACAATCCTGAATACATAAATTCTATCCCTGAAAGTGTTTCAGGTTCTGTTGTGGTTCCAGAATGATGTTGAATCAGCAATTGAGCTGCAGTATTCATTCTTTGAGAACTTTGATAAGTTAACTTCAATGTCTGATTTGGATGAATCTCTGATATAAATGATAATCTTGGTGAAAAAAGCAATTTAGAATATGTATCTTTGTCACTTCTGCCAGAAAACATTATAGATAATAATGGATTTGGTTCCCACAAAAGTTCATATAAGAAAGAATATGTAAAAGTTGACCATCCATTTCCTACAAAATATCCCTTACCTAAGGGAACTCCTGTATATGGATAGGTTGAACCATATATATCACTATCAGTGCCACTAATTATATCATAATTATCACCAAGTCTAAAGGTTTTTCTTGAATTCCCCCAACCAGGTCCCCAATAATTTAATGATAATTCTGTTCCAGCAGCTAATTTTAAATTATCTGTTAAATCTTTATTTGCTATAAAATGCCCCATAATTGAAGATTCTGAAAAATCATAATCGTGGTTCCATATATTATTTAAATCACCAAAAATCTTTATAGTATCAAGAGGAGTTGGGCTTGCAAAGTGTCTTGGCCAATTTGTATTTCTTATATAATCTTCAGAACTAATGCTTACAAGAGATGATAAACTAAATAAATCTCCTATTTCTGATTCATTGGTCAAATTCAAAGAAATATGTTGATCTTTTGTTTGGAGAAAATTCACAGGTTGACTCAATGTAGGTAACCCTAAAGAATCAAGGCCGGTTTGCAATTGAAACTTTGGATTAGCAGGATTTTGTGTTTCACCTTGTCTAGTAAATCTTAAGGAAAGATCCCAATTATTTGAAAATGAGAAGTCAGCGTGAAGCTTTATATTTGGCAAATTGTCATAGTCGGAAAAATAATCAATCGGCGAAAATTCCGAGATATCAGAACCGAAGTAACCATACTTGTGATTAGGTTGATTAGAATAAACTTTTGGATTTTGGTATCCTTGAGTTGATTGAACACTTCCGTGCAAATAAAATGAATTAGTTCCAAAATCTCCAAAATAATCAGCCGAAATTCCCTTGGAATTATAAGGATATACATAATTAACTGAACTTTGTATTCCATTATAGCTATTTGGACTTTTTGTAATAATGTTAATAATACCTGCTACTGCACCTGGTCCATAAGTAACTGAGCCTGGTCCTCGTATGACATCAATTTTTTCAATGTCAGACAAATCCCATAATTCAAGCTCAGAAGTTGCACCACTATGGGCTTTTAGATTCATATTTCTGCCGTTAACCAAAAGTAGATATTTATAATTTCTATCAGTTACAATTCCTCTCATCCCTAGAATAGGACTATCCCAATGCTGATAGGATATAGCACCAGGGACATAAACTTCTAAAATATCATATAAATTTCTCGCTGGTGTTACAGCTAAGTCATTAGAAGTAATAGTAGTTATTGAAACAGGAGTTTTAGACATAACTAAACCTGTTATATTTCCTGTTTTAACGCTTATATTCATCAATTCTTCTAAACTAAAATTCAATAATTTCTCTCCACCAACTTCTTTTTCAGCTAATAAGTAGTTTGAAAATGAAAATATTATAAATATAAAAACCAAAAAATGATTTACATTTAAATTTGTTTTATTCGAATACTCATTATTACTATTATTTACATTTTTTGATTGTAAACAATGTTTTTTAATAATATTTTTCAATATTTTTTGCAATATCTATTTTCTTATACTAATACACAAAAACAAAATTAATAAAAATATTA
>CAIWET010000019.1 GCA_903911805.1 uncultured Ignavibacteria bacterium
CCCAACACCTTCATATATATACATTTAACCCGTTCGCATATATTTCTGATTTTATCATAAAAGCATATCAATTATAATAATAATTAAAAACGTCAGAAAATTATGTAAATTATTTGTTGGCATATTCGATAAATTTTAGTAAGTTAATATTATTGTTATATGAAAAAGAAAATTTCTTTTTGGAGGTGGCTTATGAAAAAGTTGGTGATATTGTTAATTCTTATTTTTTCCATAGATTGCTTAAGTCAAGCTCAGAATTTATATTCTTTGAATCAGTTCTATGGTTGGACTGACAATGGTATAATTAAAAAACAAATCAAAGTGGTTAAAGGAAATAACGAATTCTCAATTAATTTGTATGGTTTGAATTCAGGAATTTATTTAATTCAAGCAGAATTAAATGGTATTTGTAGTAAAACTGATAAATTAATCATAGTTAAATAAGGGTTAATAAAATGAAAAAATCAGTATTAAATAGTTTTTATTATATCAACATTTATTCTTAAAAGTCAAAATAAGTGGGAGTTTTCGTATTCCTTTGCTAATGAATCATTTCTGCTAAAAAAACTAGAAGTTATTGATTCAAATAATATTAATTTACTAATTAAAGTTAATTCAGGTTGGAGTTCAGATGATGGATATTTGTATAACTCAAAAGATTTTGGTAAAAATTGGAAATTAATTAATTTAGTAAAGCCAAACACATACATTTGGGATATAAGTTGCCCAGATACTAATACTTTTTACTTAGGGCTTAGAAAAGGGATTTATAAATCATTAAATAAAGGAAAGAATCCAGAAAAAATAACAATTGATTCAAATGCGATTTATGATATTAAAAGTATAAGTATGCTCAATCAAGATGTCGGAGTAGCTTGTTATTCATCAATGCTCGTAACAAAGGATTCTTGGAAAACTTATAAATATGAAAAATATTGGGGGAAGAATGACAGTATTGAATTTTCTTTTTCTTATCCTCGATTTAAAAATGACAGTATATTAAATTGTATTATAAGAAATACGAGAGGCAAAAAGGGATATTATTTTGGTGAATTTAATATCAATACTTTTGAATATGATTTAATTATGATAGTTAATCATAAATACGTTAATATGTTCTTTGGGGATATGAGTGTTGTAGATAAAAATCATATATTTTTATGTGGAAAAAGTGATAATATTAGTGGCGGTTCCGGTAATGATGCTATATTTAAAAGTGCCGATAGTGGCAAGACTTGGAGAAGGGTTTTGGATTTATATTCTGCTGATAGTAAATTTAACCGAACTGATTATCAACCACCAGAATTTGGATTGCAGTCAATCTCATTTAAAGATAGTTTAACTGGCATAGCCGTAGGGCAGTTCGGGAAAATATTATATACTTATGATGGTGGCGAAAGTTGGATTTATGAAACTAAGCTCCACGATTCAATTTATCAACCGCCGACAATGCAAGTAAGATATGCAGGAAGTGTTCCAATAATTGCAACTCTTGATGGACAAATTTACAGAATGATTGAGGACAACATAGCCCCAAAACCTGAAGACACAATAACAATTAGTGGTAGAGTTTGGGAAGGCAAAAAAGGTCAGCCAGGAATTCCAATAATTATTGGGAATCGAGTAACTATGACAGATTCAAACGGATATTATAAATTCACTAAAGTAAAAGCAGGTAAACAAATTGTTTATGCTGTTAATAAATATTATGATGGAGGTAATCCAAAATACGATTACAAACCATTTGATTATACACCCAAAGAATATAACTTAGACCTGACGGGTGATACAAGCGGAATAGATTTCAATGCAATTGATTTACGAACTTTTTATTCAGTTAGCGGAGAGATAATAACAAGTGATGGCAAAGGATTAAAAGATATACCTTTAACAATTGGAGATATCATAACAATAAGTACAATTGACGGAAAATTTAAATTCCCTAAAATAGAATCAAAACGGAACTTTGAACTTATACCTTACAGCAAAGAATATACGTTTACTCCAAGTGTATACAGTATAACTATTGATAAGGATTTAGATACATTCAAATTTAAAGCATCAATAATTACTTCAGTTGTTGATTATACAAATTCAAATAAAATCCTAATCTCTCCCAATCCCGCAAGTGATTATATTACAATTTCCTTGTCCCCCGCTGGCGGGGGTAGGGGGTGGACTCCTGAAATTTTCAATATCTTTGGAGAAAAAGAATCCACCCCGTCATCACTTCGTGATGCCACCCCTCAAGAGGGGAATTTCAGAATTGATGTTTCCAATCTTGCTCCAGGAGTTTATTTCATCAAAATTGGTGATAGATTTGAAAAGTTTATTAAAATGTAACTGGATGGAGTTCACCTTGAAGGTGGGCTCCATCTTCAACGTAGATTCCTACTTTAGCAGGAATGACAAAAAATACTCATATTTTGGAATGATTTTCGTTAATTCGCAGTTCGGTGCGTAATCTAGGTTTGATAAAACCGACCTTGCCAGACCTCTCCCTAAATCCCTCTCTCAAGGAGAGGGACTTGAAGAAAATTGGGACTAAATTCTTATTTAGACTGGATTTTATCTTTCAAATCTAATACAAATATATCAATCAAAATAACGTCGATATTATTCTTATATACAAATTTTAAAATATTATGAGAATTTAATAATGGAATTAATAAATGCATTAAATTGGCGTTATGCTACAAAAAAAATGACTGATACTAAAGTGCCAGCAGAAAAAGTTAATGAAATAACTGAAGCAATTCGCTTAACTGCAACCTCTTTGGGATTGCAACCTTTCAGAATATTTGTTATTGATAACAAAGAAGTTAAGGCTAAATTGCAAACTGCTTCTTTTAATCCTCAAATTACTGAATCTTCTCACTTGATTGTTTTTGCAGTTTACGAAACAATCACTCAAGATCATATAGATGAATACATCAACCTAGTTTCTCAGGTTAGAAATACACCTTTAGAAAATTTAGATGGTTACAAAAATATGATAAAAGGCTTTTTAAATAATTCAACTGATGATATATTCAGCTGGGCTACAAAACAAGCATACATTGCATTAGGTACAGGATTGATTGCAGCAGCTAATCTTGAAGTTGATGCTACTCCAATGGAGGGATTCAAACCTGCTGAATTCGACCAAATTTTAGGCTTAAAAGAAAAAGGTCTAAAGAGTGTAGTTTTATTAGCATTAGGTTATAGAGACGAAGCCAAAGATCCATTAGCAAAAATGCAAAAAGTGAGATTCCCAATTGAACAATTTGCAACAATAATTGATTAAATAATAGATAATATTTTTCGATGTAAAGACGCACTATGATGTGCGTCTTTTTTTTTGCAGTTACTCTCAAACAATGAGAAGAATCTGGTTGATTTTTTGTTTGTCATGCCGCACTTGATGCGGCATCTACGTTTGAAAAAACGACCTCGACTAACCCCTCCCTATCCTTCGACAGGCTCAGGAACCGTTCCTCCCCTTGAAGGGAGGGACTTGAAGAGAAAGAAATAAAATACTGTAGTGACGCACTGCTGTACTTCTCAAAATCGATGCCGTCATTCTCAAGCAATGAGAAGAATCTGGATTATTTTTTCGACAAGAAAGAACTACCCCGCCCTAACGGGCACCCCTTCAAATTGAAGGGGAAGTAAGAAAAAAAACTTCTCATATTAAATATTCCACCATCAATTTTCCCCTCCTTCTGTAAGGATGGGTGACTGAATTCTTATTCAGGCGGGGTGGTTATTTTTCTTGAACCAGAGGAAAAACGACCTCGACTAACCCCTCCCTAAATCCCTCTCCAAAGGATAGGGACTTGAAGAAAAAGAATCATTTACTTTTTTACTTAATATTTGGTAAAAGAAAATTACTTGATTAATTTGCATAATAGCTTTATACTTGTAGCAGAATTGTTGGAAATATGATTATTGGTAATTCAAATATTGGCAGAAAAATGAAAAAATTAATGTTTATCGTGGTGCTATTAATAGCAAGTGTATCAACTTATTCTCAAGGATTGGATACAGTTTGGACTTATAATTTAATGCCAAATCAATTAACAAATGCTGTATTCTCACCTGATGAACAGTATGTATTTGCTACTCATTATTATGAAGATGTTAACGGCAAAACGACAGTTTATTTATCGAAATTTGATAAAGCTAATGGAAAATTACTTTGGACTACCGATACAATTATGGGCATCAAGCAATTTTCTGATGATGGGAAGTTTTTCTATACTTATAATATGGAAAGGTTTTCTTATCCTGAGTTTAAATTTCAAACTGTTTTTAATTTTGATTCTACAAAAATGAAATTTAAACTTTGGTCTTTTAACATTGATGAAGAAAAAAATATTGGTATAGCAATAAACGATAAACGGTTTGTACCAAATGGGACAAATGAAACTGATTATGATAGTAGTTTGGTATTTTTTGATTCTCAAGCATTGAAATTCTCAGAGATACAATCGCATCCTGATAGTACAAGATTGCTTTATGATGCTCAAATATCACCTACAACTGATGATTTTGTAACAATATTAAAAAAAATGATTGAAATTAATAACAAACCCTATTACGATTATATTATAGATTTATGGAATTTAAAGTCAAAGTTACTATCAAAAAATATTTTCAAACAAATACAAATACAATTTTCATTTCCACCAATTGTTAAATACTCGCCGGATGGCAAACTACTTGGAATACTTACAGATTCTCTAAGACTTTATGAAACTGGAAATTATATTTTGATGTATACTTTTCCATTTAGATATGTTTATAATTTTTCTTTTATGGCTAGTAATTCTAAAATAATGGTACATCGGATACCAATAGCTTTAGAAATTTACGACTTAACTGAAAAGAATTTAATTGCTAGTGCAGATTTGCAATCTGATTTATTCTTTATCAATAGTAATTTAAATCAAGAGATTCTTACTAATATAGGGTATTCACTAACTTTAATAAAATTTAAAAATACAGCTATTAGTGAAAACATTGAAATTTTAAATACTATTGGTAGTGATTTTGTTGACATTAAATTGTATAAATCAATAATAAATGATTTTTCAATTAAAATATTTAACATTCAAGGAAGTGAACAAAAAGCTATTAAGTATAAATTAATTAATGAAAATAACATTGTTGTTGACATTTCAACTTTGATAACTGGAATATATATATTAAAATTTCAAAATGGCTCAGAAGAATATACTCACAAATTCATAATTGTGAGGTAAAAGATGAAAATCAAAATAATTACTATTTTTAATAAAAACTCAATTATATTACCCAGCAAAGTGCATTTCGTGTTTATGACCGATATGCCCAAAAGCTAATCTGAGGTTTTCTGCTGCAAATGCTTCTTTGGGATGTGCATAACAAATTTTTGTCTTATTCAATAATAATACTTTGTCGGCGTGATGATAAGCGGCTTCCCAATCGTGAGTAACAACTATTATTGTTGCCTTTGATGAATCACGATATTCCTCGATTAAATTATTCAAATCCATCTCCGAGGCGTAATCGATGCCTGTATTTGGCTCATCTAATAGCAATAGCTTCGGATTTCTAACGAAACACCTAGCAAGATAGACTCTTTGGAGTTCGCCTCCTGAGAGCCTGGAAAGCTGTTTCTTTGAATAATCGCCAGCGCCAACTTTTTCTAAAGCTGATTGAGATTTATCCTTTAATTCGCTGTTCAATCTTATGGGCCAGGTTCCTAATATTCCAGAAGCAACTAGTTCCAAAGGAATTGCTGGAAAACTACGCTCTAATGTCTTTAATTGTGGCACGTAGCCAATCAAATGCTTATCCACTTTTTTAATATTTGAGCCAAAGATTGAAATCTCTCCAGATTCAGGAGTGATTAATCCCAAAATAGCTTTTAGCAAGGTAGATTTGCCTCCACCATTTGGACCCACAATTGAAATAAATTCGCTTTCATCGATATCGACTGAAAGATTGCAGATTATCTTTGTGCTACTTAGATTTATATTGATATTTTTTAATGAAATTGCTGTCATTTTATCTTATAATTCCAAACTTTTTTAATTGGCTCTGTTAAGAAATAAAATCCTTCGCGGCTAACTTTCAAAGTCAATAAAATACCCAATATTGCAAGTATAAAATTACCCATCCACATTGCAATTACTGGCGATAACATTCCTCTATCGGCTAATTTCTCGCCACCAATCAGGCAAGCCCAATAAAATATATAAAATCCCAAACTCATTGCCGCGGATAATCCAAAATTTCCGCCTTTTGTTATTATTCCTAATGGACATCCAACAAAAATGAATAAAAATGCTGCAAATGGAATGGCATATTTTTTATAGATTTCTACTTGATAGCTTCGGATTGTTCTGTTGTAATCATTCATCGAATTGAAGTTTGATTGAATCTGATTTCTTAGAGTATTATAGCGATTTTGGAAGATATAAAACATTGAAGCATAGTTTGTATCGTAAAAATCTACAGTTTCGTATTTAATAAAATCTGAAAATTTAGCTCTACCCATCAGGAATTCATAATTCATCCAGAATAAATTATTTAAATTGCTTTGGTAATTCGTTTTGCTCTTTATCGCAGTATCCACAATTGTTTGCATTTCGGCAACCATCATTTCTCTGTCGCCTTTTGATGTGAAATTTGGATTAGATTTCTCAAATGAAAATCCCTCAACTGGCACAGAAACTTCATATTTATTGAATTTTACTTTTCGATAATTATTAATATCTAATGGAACTAATTGGTGAGCTTCGCCATTGGTTAATTCCAAAACTAATCTTGAATAATTGCTATTAAATTTTATTAATCCTGTGTCAGCATTTGCAATTGAAACAGCTTTGGATTTTGTGTTGTCGTAAATAGTTACGTCGAATAGAGTTCCGGTTGCAGTATCAACGTTTCTTGCTAAAATTGTATATCCATCCAAATCAGTTGCGAATTGCCCCGCCTCTACATTAAATGTAGGTTTAGTTCTTCGGATATCTTCAAAAAGTGATTTTGCTTTATGATTTGCTGATGGTAAAACATAATCGTTGAACCAAAAAAGGAAAATAGCAACTAATGAACCAGCAATCATTACTGGCGCCATCATTTTTAAAAGACTTCCACCACTTGCTTTGATAATCGTTACTTCGTGGTTAGCAGATAAATTGCCAAAAGTCATTAAAGTGGAAAATAAAACTCCCATTGGAACGGCAAGAACCACCATCCAGGCAACATTTAGAACTATTAATTGAGTTATCACCCAATAGCTCAATCCTTTGCCCACCAGCTGATCGAGATATTTCAGTATAAATTGAAAAAGAAATAGAAAAATAACAAGTAACGAACCAAATAAAAAGGGTCCGATATGTGATTTCAATATATGTTTATTTAAAATATACATCCTAATCTCCAAAAATCCATTCTTTTTGCCTTTTCAATCTTTTTTCGAGATTGTGCTTTCTTAGCATTTTGGCAGTTTCGTCTATACTTAGACGATTGAAATTCAATTCTTTGGTATTTGCAAGTTCATAAGTTGTGATTCCTACGATTGCTGCGGCATCTGAGAGCATTTTTTTGTCGATTTTGTCGAAAGTATCTCCGGCATCGTGATAATGCCAAGTCATATTTTTCTCTAAAAATGCTGCAAAAGTCAATGTTTGAATACCATCAAAAATGAACCACATATGGTCACTATTTGTCCAAGGAGTGCAAGAAACGCCATCTTTCATACGAAAACCATTGAGGTCTTTGCTGATTTTCTCGAAAAATGGAATATTTTCTGTAATTCCCATTGTATTAAATCCTGTTGGAGTTCCAATCATATCCATATTTATCATAAAAGCAATATCGTCATTTTTGTGCATTTCAACATATTTTTTAGAGCCGTGCAATCCTAATTCTTCGCCATTGAACCAAACAAGCTCAATTGTGTAATAATTTTTTGGGAAATTCTCATTTATTAATCTTGCAAGTTCAAACAAAACTGCACTTCCCTGACCATTATCAACTGCTCCTTGCCCAAGATCCCAAGAGTCAAAATGAGCTCCTAAAACAATCTTTCGCTTGCTCTCTCCAGGAAACGTAGCAACCATATTGGATGTTTCAACTTCTTTGGATTCTGAAAGAGTTTTAATATTAACTATAGGTGTTTCGCCATTTTCTAATAATCGTTGAAGAATTTTTCCTTCTTCCATACTGATTGTAAAAGCTGGAAGTGGTGAATTATTTCCTTGGAAATTTGAGGTTCCGCAAAGGACTAGATTACCTTCTTTGTCATTAGTGAAAAGTACAGCTAAAGCTCCGGCTTTTGCGGCATTAGCAATTACTTCGAATCTCAATGGAACTTCTGCTTTGCTTGGATTTTCGCCAGTAACCAAAGCGATTTTATTTTTTGCATTAATCTTGATGAAATCGCTATCAGTGCCAATCCCACAATTTATTATTTCAGCTTTGAATTCAGGAGTTTTGTTTACATATCCAAGTGCATAAGCTTTTAATTTTCGTTTAATTGGGCTAAGTACTTCAACTTCGTCATTATTTCTAATCCAACCTGCAGTTTTAAAGAATTCTTCTTTATGTGGAACTTTTAGATCTGTCAAGTATTTATCTAGAATTTTAACGCCTAAATAATTTGCTTCGGTGCCTAAAACTCTTCCACCGGCGTGGTCGCATAAATATCTTAAAAAGTCGTAAGATTTATTACCAAAATACGCATCAGCAAAGATTTTGTCCCATTTTGCATCTTTTGCTGCAAATAGGTTTGGAGTAAGTAATAAAGCAAAAAGAAAGATGTATTTTATCAATTTCATAATCATTA
>CAIWET010000020.1 GCA_903911805.1 uncultured Ignavibacteria bacterium
GGAATTTGTGGTAGACTTTTACAGGAATTTCCATTTATTGAATTAATTTATCATGACCAATTAAATCGAACTTTTCTTAAGAATATTTTTAATTATTTTAAAAATTGAGAAAATATTTATTTTAGATTATTTACATAGAAAATATCTCTTGAAGAATCGTTACGGTATTCGATTTCTCTGATTCAGAAATCTCACCAAGTTTATTTAGTAATCTGATTTTATCAATTGTTCGGATTTGATCTAAAACAATATTTCCATTCTTCCCTTGAAAATTACATTTAATTCTAGTTGGATATTGATTTCCTTTTGTAGTCATTGGAGCAATTATAACAGTATTAAGATTTCTATTCATTTCATCGGGTGAAATTATTAAGGCAGGTCGTGTTTTTCTGATTTCACTACCAAGAGTAGGGTCAAGATTAACAAGCCAAACATCGAATCTTTTAACTACCATTCCCATTCGTCCTTATCAAAATCATTTTCTAAAAATTCAATAGGTTCTTCGGATTTAGTCTTGAAAAGTATATCCCAATCTTTTCTGACGGTGTTAACAGGTTTAAGCTTGATTTCGTTATCTAGAAATTCAATATTAGCAACTCTATTAGAAAAATATCTTTCAATTATATTTTTGGGTAATCTAATTCCACTCGAATTTCCTATTTTTACTATCTTTGTTATCAATTATCACCTCATTTGTAATTATATTGTAATTACACGAAGAAATTAAGAAAATATTTTTTCATTGCTATAAATTGCCAAAAGCTAAATCATTACCTTTGCTCCAGTCAATATCTACAATTATTATTATTATTCGTTACTAAATACTGGAATGTTTTTCATAATTACCTCAATTACTTTTTATTTATTAAGTTATCTTGCAATTTCGAGAAGAATATGACCATAATAGAAGATCCTATCGTTGCGTAAAGCATATCAGATTGGGTGTCCCAAACATATCCTTGAGTTCCTAAAAATGCATCGGCTGCACCGCCAGTAAGTACAGCTACAAACCACTCTAAAAATTCATAGATTACACTTAATGAAATACAAAATGTTACTGTTAGAATTGAAAGCCAAGCCCTGCTTGAGATTATTTTTCTGCTTATAAATATTTCTCGTATTATAAATGCTGGAATGAATCCCTGAGCAAAATGACCTATTTTATCATAATTATTTCTGCTTTGATGGAAAAAATCTCTAATCCAATTAAATAGTGGAACTTCTGCATAAGTATAATGCCCGCCAATAAACAGTATATAACAATGAATTAAGATTAGATAATAAGTTAAATCTGTGAATCTAAATTTTCTAAAGGTAAGTGAAAGCGCAATAAATCCCAAAATGGCTGGGAAAATTTCCATAAACCAAGTGAAATAATCGTGTGGGGAAATTCCTGAAATAATCACTCCAATTATAAAAAGAATTATTAAAAAATAGTATTTTTTCATATTATTATTCGTTTATGTTTAATTATTTGCCAATTTAATCTATTCATTAATTCCATTAAAAATATCACCAAATTTAAATTAAAAAGGATCGTAGAAAGGGTCTAATTGTTTAGGTAATAAAATTTCATATATATATCCTAGAAATTCTGGAATATAGTGTTTATTTAAAAAATACTGAAAAGTTAAGTTAATATTGATAAATTCATTGTTGATTTTAGGAGAATAAAATTTTGTATAATTTGCACCTATCCCAAACTTGAATCTGCCACTTAAATTACTGATTTCGCTTGCAAAAAAAGTTTTCTCATATTTCAAACCTACATCAAATTTATGTATAGCTTTTTCATAAAAATACACAGAATAATCAAAATCTGCTTTAATGTTGTTATATTCATTAAATGAAAATCCTGTTTTTAAAGTTAGCCCAGTTTTTACTACTGGATGAAATATTTCTTTATTATTGATAGCATAATGCAAACTATCAATGTTTATTGAACTTAAGCCTAATTTTCCAATAACATATCCAAATAGAACATATGGACCATAACTCCATTTAGTGGTATTTGTACAATAACCATATCCATAACGAAATTCTGCATAATCTAATGATAAATCTTCAAACTTACTGTTATCAATCTTCAAAATTGTTAACCCCATTAATTTATTTTTACTGCTATAAGCCATAGAACCTGGTCTATCTGTTTGGTCTTCTTCATCTATATTTTTATTTATTTCTTCAATACGATAGTTATAATTACCATCAAAAAATGAGAAGTTATAAATAAAACTCGGATTTTTAAAATCTTTTAACCTTAAACCTAATTCTAAATTTAGTTTTGAATTATCCTCAATAAATAAATAATTAAAATCTCTTTTTGAAATGTCAAAAGTTAGTTGATTGTTATTATTAAAAGATGTAAAATTAGTGCCAATTTCAAAATGGTGTCTATTGCAAGGATATAGTTCTAATATTGTTGTGAATAAAAATAACAGACTAAGAATATATAAATTTATGTCTTTTTTCAATTGTGTCATACAATTTTCACTTTTTTAATCAATTATAATTTTCCTTTATTAAGACAAAATTTTAGTTTAATTATTTTTTTTAAAAAAATAGGCAGTCCTTTTGAGAATGCCCATTTTTAGTAATACTTTTCTGATTTTGTTATAAAATATTAGTTTTATTTTAACAAAATCACTTTACCTTGCATAATTTCATATGAAGATTCTATTTTGATATAATAAATTCCATTCATTAATTTATTATTGTAATTATCCAACCCATTCCATTGAAAAGAATTTCTTCCAATATTGCTGATTGGAAAATATTCATTTTTAACAACAGTGCCATTATTATCATAAATAGCTATTTGTAGGGTCGATATATTTTTTACTTCAAAGCTAATATTAGTATATTCAGAAAATATACTTGGGCTTACCGTAAGAAAGTTTAAATCGAATTCAACTTCATCAACACTTGTGAGACTTAAAGGTTTACCATTTTCATCAACTGGGCCTTTTTCACTGATACCATTTAGAGTGGACTCCAAATATTCTTTTGTTATAAACTGCTCTTTATAAACTAGTCCCAAAGCTGAGTAGTTTTTACTGAAGGAACGCATATGATTTCTCGATCCCAAAGTTAAATTCTGATATACAGTTTTAATATCGGAATTATCAATGTCAAGTATCCAATCCAGTAAATCCTTAATATCTAAATCTTCAATAGTACACCCAACCAAGTATGCATTTGCTAATGATTCGCTACCTTTAGCAACAAGGATAGTATATAGACTCTGTAAATCCTGATTTGTATAAACACCTCTTTCAGTTTTAATTGGATCAATTATATCATATTTCTTTAAAATCAATCCAACCCAATCAGTATGAGTTTTTTCGCTAGACGCAATGTTATCGAAGATTTTTGCTTGCCATTTATCAAAAAGAGCAAGATAAACATCTTGTGCGAGTTTCTCTTCTTCTCGCATCATAATTACTCCAGATTTTTCTTTTTCACTAAGTTCTTGCTTAGGCAAATTGATAATGTAGCTTTCTAATGTTATTTGAGGATAAACATTTAAACTTAAAACGATTAATGCAACAATAATTTGAATAGTAAATTTCATCATTCTTCCTTATAAATAATTCCAAATATAATTATATTTTTGCAATAGCTATGCCAATAATAATATCCTTTATATCTCAACTACTTAGCTATATATCCAATATTGGTTAGTACACAATATCGACATTAATGCATACTTTTGCTACATATTTGTCGAATTAATTTTTTTCTGGATACAAAAAAAGGCACTATTCATATATTGATTAGTGCCTTTTAAAAAAAATCCTTAAGTAACTTTTATACTGTCTTTTCTGGTTTCATCTGTGGGAAGAGGAGTACGTCTCTGATAGATCTTTCGCCAGTTAATATCATAACTAATCTATCGATTCCGACTCCTAGACCAGATGTTGGAGGCATTCCAACTTCAAGTGAATAAAGGAAGTCTTCGTCAACAATCATTGCTTCTTCGTCGCCATCTGCTCTGAATAATGCTTGTTCTTCCAATCTTTGTCTTTGGTCGCGAGGATCGTTTAATTCTGAAAATGCATTCGCTACTTCAAAACCACTTACATAAAGCTCAAATCTTTCTACTAAGCCTTCGTCTGTTCTGTGCTTTTTAGCTAATGGTGACATTTCCAAAGGATAATCAATTACAAAAGTTGGTTGAATTAAATTTGGCTGAACCTTTACGCTGAAAATTTCATCTAATAACTTCATAACTCCAGCTTTTGGATCTACCTGAACATCTAATTCTTTGCAAATTGCTTGCAATTCTTCTTTGCCCAAACCAAGTAAATCTTTGCCTGTATATTCTTTGAATAAATCGAACATTTTGGCTCTTCTGAATGGTAATGCTAATGAAATTTCATTTCCATCATATTCCAATTGATCAGTATTATTGATTGTCTTTGATAAAAGGTTTAATAAAGTTTCGGTCATTTCCATCATCCAGTTGTAGTCTTTGTAAGCTACATAAATTTCCATAGCTGTAAATTCAGGATTATGCATTTTGTCCATACCTTCATTACGGAAATTCTTGCTGATTTCGAAAACGCCTTCAAAACCACCAACGATTAATCTTTTCAAATAGAGTTCATCGGCAATTCTTAAATATAAAGGAATATCTAATGCGTTGTGATGAGTCATAAATGGCTTTGCAGATGCACCACCATAAATTGGCTGTAAAATTGGAGTTTCTACTTCTAACCAACCCTGATCTTCAAAATATCTTCTCATTGTTGAGATTACTTTTGAACGCTTTGCAAATGTACTTTTAATCTTTGGATTGACAATCAAATCAAGATATCTTTTTCTATAGCGAGCTTCTTTGTCTGCAAAAGCATCGTGTATAGTAATATTACCTTCTTCGTCTTTTTCTTCTTTTGGAATTGGTAAAATTCTCAATGATTTACAAAGTATTTCAAATTCTTTTGAATGCACAGAAACTTCACCCATTTTTGTACGGAAAGCATAACCTTTTATTCCAATAATATCGCCGATATCTAGTAATTTGAGGTTGTCATAGGTATCTGGGATATCATCTTTACGCAAATAAATCTGGATTTTTCCTGATTCATCCTGGATATGAAAAAAGCTTGCCTTTCCCATACGTCTGATGGACATAATTCTTCCGGCAATAGCCACATCATTTAATATTTCAGGAGCTTCATCATTATAAGTATCGAGTATAAATTTTGCATTGTGGGATTTTGCAAAAGTATAAGGATATACATTAATACCCTTTTGTTCTAAAAGTTCTAATTCTTCAAGACGTCTTTTTTCTTGATCGTTTAAATTTTCGTACATAATTTCAATCTATTAAATATTACATTATTATCAAATAAAATAAGAAGTTAGAAACGTAGAAAATAGCATTTTATTGATTAAAATTGATAAATACCATCTTAAAGCAATTTGGTTTAATCTGATTTAAAATTCATTAGATTGACTTTATTTTTATTTTTTAGACTTAATTTTCATAACATTCTATATTTTTTTTCGTTAGTTATTTATTATTTAATATAAAACTTGATATTATGAGAAAATTATGAGATATTTAACATATTATATTGACAAAAATAAAATTGATATAAATAATTCAATTTTTACCGGAACTGAAGAAATTTTTTATAATAATGAATCTGTTTCTAGAAAATGGTCTTTTTGGGGAACAAAACATTCATTTGAAGTTGTTGAAAACAGCAAAAGAGTAAGATATGAAATCACTACTAGCATTAAATGCCCGATGAGAATTGGATTTGATATCACTCGTGATAACGAAAAATTGTTAGAAATGTAATTTTTTAGATTTATTGATCCATATTATTCAATCCCTAAAGGGATTGTTTGGGTTAGTTTTTAGTTTTATTATTACAAATATTTTATCCCGATGGGATATAAAAGAGAACAAGATATTTTTCTTTTCAATCCCGTTAAGGATTCTATATTTGTAACTAAATTATTATTTATGATCCTCAATCCCGA
>CAIWET010000021.1 GCA_903911805.1 uncultured Ignavibacteria bacterium
AGAAGGTCATTTGCTCAAAATTGTATGTATAGTTGTATGTAATAAAAAAAAGCCCTTTGTAAATCGTTGATTTAAAAGAGCTTAGTATTATTTGAAGTGATCCAGGTAGGATTTGAACCTACGGCCCTTTGATTAAAAGTCAAATGCTCTACCCCTGAGCTACTAGATCTACTCACCTGTCATTTAAACAGAAATCAAAATTACGGACTTTTTGCGACATATCCAAACTATATTTTACTTTATGGCAAAATAATTGGTAATTTGTTGATAATATCACTTGCAAGCATTGTTTCTTTGGAATTTTCCAATGAAAAATTGTCTGCAGCTAATGAATGTACTAATACAGCGACTGCCGAAGTTAGTGAAATATTGAAATCCATATTTTTTGCTGTCAATGCTGCTAAAATTCCAGTTAATACATCACCAGTGCCACCTTTTGCTAATGCGGGATTTCCAAATATATTCCAATATGTTGATTCGCCGTCAGTAATTATTGTTGGAACTCCTTTAAGAACGATTGTGCAGTTCAATTTTTCAGCCCATTCTATTGCTAAATCGGATGGATTTTCAGTAATTTCTTCTCTTGTTAATCCGGTTAGCCTTGAAAACTCACCTATGTGAGGTGTTAATATTAGATTTTTTCTATATTTATTATTTTTATCTATTGCTCTTAGAGCATCGGCATCGATAATTAATGGGATATCTTCATTAACTTCATTAATCAATTTTTTGATCAATTCAATTGTTTCAGCATTATCACCCAAACCTGGACCAATAGCAATTGAATTGTATTGATTAATCTCATTTGTTAAGAAATCGAAATCACTTAAATTCAGATAAATTGAATTACTCTCATTATTTCTAATATTAATCACTTCTGGGAATACTGAACTATGAATTGTTGGAGAATACAAGTAGGTTAAGCCTGCTCCAGATTTTGCACAAGCATTTGCGGCAAGAGCTGCAGCTCCTGAAAATTTGGATGAACCTGCAATAATCAAAGATTTGCCATAATCAAATTTTGATGAGTTCTTTTTTCTTTCTGGTAATAAATATTCTAAGTCTTCAGCTTCTAATGCAAAAATATTTGCTAAATCATTTGTAATGAATTCAGGAGCTCCAAGATATGCTTTAATTATCTCACCAGTGAAATTTATACCATCATTAATTCTTAAACCAGTTTTCTCTGCAAACATTGTTAAAGTATAATCTGCTTCAAAGCAAAACTCGTTTGCCTTACCTGTTAATGCATTTAAACCTGTAGGAACATCAATTGCAAATTTTAAAGCGTCAGTATCTTGAATAGCTTCTAAAATACTTAAAGTAATACCACGAATATTTTCAGTGCCTCCAATTCCAATCATAGCATCGATAATGCAATCAAAATCTCCAATATTATAATCAAAATCACTATCTAAATGAATTATTTCAATTCCTAAATTAACAACTATTTCATAGTTTGTAAGAGTCTCTTTAGACATTTTGCTTTTGTCGCCAGTCCAAAAAACTGTAGTATCGAAAATTTCAAATAAATGTCTTGCTATTGCAAATCCATCGCCTCCATTATTGCCGGAACCACAAAAAATTGCAATATTTTCAATATCATATTCATTTTCGTTAATGATTTTTTGAATTAATTTTGCTGATGATCTAGCAGCATTTTCCATTAAAACGATAGCAGGAATTCCATAACTTTCAATTGCATTTTTATCAGCTATTTTTGTTTGCTCTGGTGTTAAAATTGGGAACATCTTTGTTTTTCCTTAATAAAAAGCATTTACATAATGCTCAATTTTTAATTCATCATTAATTTTATCGATTGTAATTACGTCAAATCTGCATTGTACATTTGTTATCTTGTTGAAATATAGATAAGCATTAGCAACTTTTTTGATGATTGTCTGCTTTCTAAAGTCAACTCTTTGAACAGCAAATCCAAAATTTTGATTAAATGCGGACTTAACTTCAACAAAAACAAGAATATCTTTATCTTTGGCGATTATGTCAATTTCTCCAACTTTCCCATATCTGAAATTCTTTTTTATGATACTGTAATTTTTAGATAAAAGTAAGTCCTCAGCCATTTTTTCAGTCTGAGCACCCTTTTCTCTATTTAATTCTTTATTTCCCTGATCAGATTGAATCAATTTTCCTTCTCATTTCTTTGATATTGTTTTCAAGATTTCCTGAGAATAATCCAGAGCCAGAAACAATCATATTTGCACCTGCTTTGATTGCTAAATCAACATTGTCTATTTTTATTCCACCATCAACTTCAATATCGATGTGTTCCATATTATTTTTGATTAAAAAATTCTTTAATTCTTCGCATTTTTTAAGAAAAGAAGTAATGAAAGATTGTCCACCAAAACCTGGGTTTACCGACATCAGCAATATAAAATCGCAATATTCAGCTGCATCGAATGCGTATTGTAATGGGGTTATAGGATTTAATGCAACTCCAGATTTTACTCCCAATTTTGTTATATTTGTTAATGTACGATGTAGATGAATTGCATTTTCTACGTGAACTGAAATATAATCAGCCCCAGCTTTAGCAAAATCTTCAATATATTTATCGGGTTCAGAAATCATCAAATGGCAATCTAATGGCATTTTAGTATGTGGGCGAATTGCATTCACAATTAGAGGTCCAATTGTAATATTCGGAACAAAATGACCATCCATTACATCAACGTGCATAATATCTGCACCAGCATTTTCGCATCTTTTTACTTCTTCTTCCAATCGAGCAAAATTAGCTGAAAGTAGGGAAGGAGCTATATAATATTTTTTATTTTGCATCTTTTACCTTTTTTGTCTTTTTAGCTTTATTATTAGATTTCGGATTTAGTACTTTAGTTAAATTATCTCTTAATTTATCTAATCTTTCTTCAACTAAACCATAAATCGAATCTATTGGGAATTGATTTTCTGCATTTCTTTCACCAGCAGGTAATCCTAGCATTAATTCAATTCCTTGTCCAATTTTTGAGAAGCTATAAATATGGAAATTACCTTTTTTTACATCATCGATTATATCATCATCTAGCATCAAATCGTCAACATTTTGAGCTGGAATCAACACACCTTGATCGCCAGTAAAGCCACGTTGTTGGCAAATTTCATAAAACCCACGAATTTTATAATTAACTCCACCAATTGGCTGAACTTCTCCCTTTTGATTTACAGAGCCAGTAACAGCAAGATTTTGCTTAATTGGCTTTCCAGATAGGGCAGACATAAGTACAAATATTTCGGCGGCAGTAGCAGAATCACCGTCTATTCCACTATAGCTTTGTTCAAATGCAATTGAAGCAGTTAAGGTTAAAGGTTTTTCCTGTGCGAAAACTTCTCGAATATAACCAGAAAGAATCATTATACCTTTATTATGAATTGCTCCACTCATATTGGCTTCGCGTTCAATATTAACTATTCCAGCATTTCCAGCTGAAACAGTTGCTGTGATTCTAGCAGGTTTACCAAAAGTATATGTACCTGTATCAAGTACTGTTAGACCATTAATAACGCCAACTTTTTCACCTTGAGTATCAATCATTACAATGCCATCTAAAATATAATTTCTGAGTTTTTCATCCATCATATCGTTGCGACGGTTACGCATTTCGATAGCTTTTGCAACGTCTTCACGATTAATGAATGGCTTTTCAGAAAATCTATCATAGAATGATGCTTCGCGAACCAAATCAGCTATATCTGAAAACTTTAATGACATTTTCTTTTGAGAACCAGAGTGCTTGAGTGACCATTCGATTACAGCTGCAACACCATCAGGAGTGCAATGTACTAAATTTTCCTGGCTACAAATACTAGAAATAAAACCAGTGTATTTCTCAATAATTTCTTCGCTACGATTTATTTCATAATCAAATTGTGCATTGATTTTAAAGATTTTCTTGAATCCTTTTTCATTTTCGTGCAACCAAGTATAAAGTGATTGACCTCCTATTATAATAACCTTTACGTTTACTTCAATAGCCTCAGGTTTTAAATGTAATTGAGACATTTGGAAATAAGATTCATAGGTTTGGATTTCTAATTTATCATAAAGAAGAAGTCTTTTTAATGCTTGCCAAGCACCTTGCTCAGAAAAAAGATCTAAAGCATTAACGATTATATACCCTTGATCTGCTTTTAATAATGAGCCAGCTTTTACTTTTGTAAAATCCGTGTGCCAATATCCGCGACTATCAAAGGTTTTTTCGATAGTTCCAAATAAATTAGTGTATGATGGCGAAGTTTCTACAATTATAGGAGCAGTTGTATTATTAGAATTATCCAAAACTATATTAACCTGATATGGTAAAAATTTTGAAACTGGAGATTCTTCATCAGTTGTCTGTTGTTGGTCGAAAGGAAGAAAAATTGAGAAATTCTCCATTGTAAATTTCTTCATTAAATCGAGATAACCAATTACTTCATTATATTTGAATTTTTCTTTTAAATCTTCAATAATTGTAGAAATATTGTTTGATACTGCAGATTTATCAAATTCAGTCACAGCTTGCTTGAATGCTTGCATTATTTTCATACCCTTACGAGCAAGATCAAAAAGTTCTTTCTTCAAATCTTGATAAGTTTTTCTGAATTCCTGAGCTTTTTCAGCAGTTAAAGTACCAGCGTTTTCGAATTCATATAAAGTATCAATATGAACAGCTTTACCATCAATTAATGGAAAAACTTCAGGAGCGGCTAATCCTTGCTCATTTTCAAATTGTCCTCTTATAAAACCTAAAGGTTTGATTTTTGCATCAAATTCAATAATTATATCTTGTTCTTTATTTTGAAATTCTTGGATCAATTTATTTCTTTGATCTTGCAGATTCTCATCTTCAAATAATTTTGGGATACTCAATTTTAAAAATGAAAGAGCATCAGCAAGCGATTTGGATAGTAGTTTGCCGTCTCCAGCATTTAATTTTAATAATTTAGGTAAATCAGGATTATCAAAATTATAAACATAGCAATAATCATATAAAGTTGGCTTGGGTAATTCTAAATCATTCAAAATTGATTTAACTGTAGAAAATCTTCCTGTTCCAGAAAGTCCAGAAACAAAGATGTTATAACCTTTTGAATTTAATTGAGCACCAAGTCTAATGGCTTCTATTGCTCTTGGTTGACCAACTATTTGATTTAATGGCTCTACTTCAGCTGTTGTTCCAAAATTAAAATAATCAAGTGGACAAAACCATTTAAGTTTATCAACTGATAATTCGAGTTCATTTCTAATATCATTCATTATCTTTTCCTCTAATAAAATTTAAAACCAAGAGTATCCAATTTGTAAATAAATACCTTTTTTTGTTTGATAACCTATACCAAAAATCATATCTTCTTTGAAATAATATTGGATACCTGCGCCAAAAGTTAAACCTGATTCTGATGCTGTTTTTTTATAATAATAGTTTTTATATGTTGGTTTTTCTTCAATTGCTAATACAGTATCTGACTGAGAATAAAAGCCAAGTGAGCCAAAAAAACTAAGTTCTTTCCATTCGTAATAAGCATTAACATCACCAGTAACAATAAAAGTTGTAAATTTTGACTCAGGCATTGAGTATATATTTACTTGATAAGTATTTGTTATATAATTTGGAATATCTGTTGTAAATCCTGCTATGCTAATAGCACCACCAATGCTAAAAGGAATATTGCCAAAAGTATGTTTATATCCAGCACCTAATGATAAATTATAAGAACCGTAACCAACATCAAGGTGAATTAGTTTAGCATCAGTGAAATTTGTTTCGCTTTGTGCATTTAAAATAAATGGATTAAGTGCGATAAATAACATTAAAAAGATTGCTTTTTTTATTGTTTTCATA
>CAIWET010000022.1 GCA_903911805.1 uncultured Ignavibacteria bacterium
ATAAAACAATAATATTAATATTAAATTTATATATTCACAGAAAATATACTTACCAAATTGAATTACTCTTTGATGGTATTATTAATTTTTTAAAACAAATGATGATTAATAAAATCAAAATGGATATCTTAAAACTTGCTAATGATAAGCAATTAGGAAATGTCCAGTTCATTAAAGAAAAAGTATCAGGTAAAATTAGTTGGGGTAAAAGAAAAATTTATGATATAGTGAATGAACTTGGAGCTGGTTATAACATAATTG
The DNA here is from genome assembly GCA_903911805.1 of uncultured Ignavibacteria bacterium. Taxonomy (GTDB): domain Bacteria; phylum Bacteroidota; class Ignavibacteria; order Kapaibacteriales; family UBA2268; genus CAIWET01. The sequence continues at coordinate 262 of CAIWET010000022.1, forward strand.
TATCTGAGCTTTCTCGACTTGGACGTTCAATGTTGGAGTGTATGGAAATACTTTCTGTTTCTACTGATAAAAAAATAAATATTTATTCTGTTAAGGGTAATTGGAATTTAGATAATACCATTCAGTCAAAAATCATTGCTATGGCATTTTCAATGGCTGCTGAAATAGAAAGAGACCTTATCAGTTCCCGAACAAAAGAGGCATTGAGAATTTAAAAACTAAATGGTGTCAAATTAGGTAGACCTATTGGCTCTGGTTCATCAAAACTAGACAAATATAAACCTGAAATAGATGCTCTTAGGGCTAATGGAGCAACCAAACGTTATATAGCTAAAAGGTATGGAATATCCGAGCAAGGACTATTTTATTGGCTTAAGCAAAATAAGTAAAAAAGGGGCTCGAAGCCCCTTATATTCAAAAAATACTATTTCTTAATCATAATTTTCTTAATTATAAATTTATCACTTTCGCAATCTTCGATTTTTAAGAAATATACTCCAGTAGAAATTCCTTCTGTTGATATTTGAGTTAGATTGTTTGTTTTTAGTTCTTTTGAGAAAACAATTTGACTTAAATTATTTATTAATTCGATTTGTACTTTTTTACAAATATTGGAAAAAACATTTAAATTAATAATTTCTTCAACCGGGTTTGGATATAAATTTACTCCCAAATCAAGATCAATTTCATTCTCATTTATTTCTTCTCTCAAATCAATAATTTCTCTTGTTATATCTTCGTCATTTGCAGTTTTGTTGAAATCACTTGTATATTCACTCTCTAATGGATTTGTAACATAACCAAGCATTGTTTCATTTTGAATTTTCTTAAAACGATTGCTAATTTTTGTCCATAAAAATCTATATTCTTGATTATTATTGTTTAAAACTGTTATGATATGTTTCGATAGTTTTCTATACGCTATTATATTGAATGGCAAGTTGAAAAGTCTTCCATCACTTTTTCTTTGTAATTTTAGATTCATAGTTCTATAATTTCCATTCGTATAGAAAAATAATTTATTTATGTCTTTAATTCTTATCCATTCCGACCAAACACTATCTTTTTTATTTGTATAAAGTTGTGGTTCGTAAAGATTATTATTTTCATCTTTTATAATCATATGAGAAAATATACAGAATTGACTTGTGTCTTTCATTCCGAATAAATGATAAATCCCATCATCTTCAAATGGTTTTTTAAATAATTTTTCTTGAGTCCCAAATATTTTCGGTTCATCTTGATTTAGATAGTAGTTCTCAAATATTCTCCTTCTGACATTATAATCATATGGTGAGTTTGAAAAAGGTGCTGCAGATAAGTTTACATTTTTACCATTAATACTTGTTAATGTTGCTCTTTTATAACTTGTTACTAAAGTGTCATTAGTTATTGCATTCATACCATCTGTTTTATCATAGTCAAATACTAAACTCCAAATATCAGAGTTTTCTGCTGGTGTTGAATTTCTGTCAAAAGCCATAAAGTTAACAGTTACTGCTGTATCTGATGGATAATAAGTAGGACTCAACATTTGAACAGTTGATTTTCTACCTTGAGCCGAATTTGGATTACTTAAATCTTTTGTTTGATGCCAAATTTTATATGGATAATTTTGTGTTATAAATTTTGGTAAATAAAGCTGTGAAACTATAGTATCTAAACTTGGTAAAGTTACCATAAATATTGCTCTACCATCAGTTCCAAAATTTACATCTTCACCCTCAAAAAAAACTTTGTCATATTTATATTTTAAATATTCTGCTGGTGTTCCAGGTGGAATAAATTGTCCATCTTCAACTGTTCTATAAACAACTGGAAATCTATTATTTCTTGTTATTTCACTATAGTAGTCTCTATTTAAACAATATACAGTAGAATCATAATATGATTGATATCCTGTTGAATATTGGCTATTATCAATTTTTGGAATATAATTCACTAAAGAATCGTTGCTGATGCGTAATCTTGTATAATAAATATTTCCATCATCTAAATATCCTTGATTAACATTATCCCAAACTCTTTCTGCCCAAACCAACGAACAATCGTTTTCACTTAATCTGACTCTTGAATATGAATTTACCGATGGATGAACTGAAATTTTATATTCATTTTGATTTGGAATATATTTTTTTTGCAAATTATTAGGATTCCAATATAATTCATTCGGACGTTTCCATCCAATTCCTATACCATATAATGAATCAGACCATGAGTAATAATTTCCATTATATGAGGCATTTACTACAGGAGTTCCCCAATCGTCAATTCTAGTGGATGCATTATAGTTTGAAATCGCTATAGGCGTTGGTATTGTCAATGAATTTGCATTTAAATTATCTAAAACAGATTCAACAACTAATCCAACATCTCCATTATATTTGAAGCCATCGTAATAATCTCTACAAGTATAAACTATATATGCTTTAATCATTTGGGTAATATTATCATATCTTACTACAATTGATGGATTTCTACATTCTTGCCTGTTCGATGTATAACTATTATCTCCATTTAATAGACCAGTGTAAATATTCATTGAATCAGATACCATATATTCTTGGTCTTCCCAATTAATATTATGAGTCACATCAAATCTATATGTTGGTTTACTACGTCTAATGAATACACCTTTTCTTCTTGCATAGTTAGTATCAATATATTTGTCATAAACTGCATAATATCTGATTGTATCAGAGCCATTTAATCTGATATTTGGTTGAGTAATCTGATAAGATACAATTTTTCTTTGATTTGAATAATCCAAAAACCCATTGAAATTACCAATAGGTATTACAGTTACCTTAAGCAATTTTCCTTCACCAGGTAACAATCTAACAACTAAATTCTTATCCTGTCCAATTATCGTATCTACCAAATGATGATACGGTTCTTTCATCCAAAACTGATTAGTTAAATTTGTGTCATTGGCTCCTAGTTCTTGTATCTTTAACAAGCAATATTTATTTGTATCTTGATTTTGGTAGTTAAACTTAATATTCATCTCTCTACATCCTAGGCGTTTCCAATACTGGTCTTTCCAGTAAGACTTTGGGAGTTTACAATTATACATATTATAAGAACTATCTTTAGTAATAAATTCATCAAATTCAGCAGTGGTGTAGAATTGCATAGAACTATCAGTATTATTTGTATTTGTTGGTAAATTCTTCGCAAATATCAATGGATCAGTGCGACGATTCTGAATACCTAAATAAAAATTATTAAACATATTTGGTTGTAATTTGTTTTTTAATAAAGTTATGTCATAAAAACTTGAATCTTTATTTTCATAACTTGTTGGTAAATATCCACCGCTTTTAGGTTCCCATATTTTTTTTGTTTTAATATTTGAAGTGTCAATAAAATTATTTAAAATTCCCGGAGAAGAGATTTCAGGTCGCTGAGAGTACATTTTAATAAAACCTTTACCATACCAAGATTGCAATTCGAGATTCATCAATTCTGTTTCATTGATTGAGATAAATTTATGGAGTTTAAATAATTCTGTCCTTGTTGAACGAAGTCCAAGATAAGTCCTATTTGTATCACACCCCATCAAAGAATAATTATATTTTGATGAATTAAATCCTACGTTTAAATTGTTTGGGTCATTATTTAAATTTATAAAATCACCACCAAGCAAATCTGAATTAATGAAATTAAAACCGGTTTCGTTTGAATTAACTTGTGAATTAGGTTGTAAACCTAAAATCTTTTTTTGATCATTATCTGTTTCAGTAGTTTTAAACCAATAAAAATATCCCTTTGATCCTAATATAAGTGGTAAACTTGTAGTCACTCTTATTTCTTCACCTGTTTTTGGTCTAGTTGTGATTTCATTATATCTGTTTGTTGAATCATTGATCTGTCATTTGTTTCATTAGTAGTAATAACGTTTCATGTATAAGGTTGTGAATTATCTCTACCTAACCCTACTAAGCCAAACCATCTATCAGGAGGATTAACATATCGCTCATAATGTTTGGTATAATAATTACCTACTTCACTTGTACCAATATTCCCGATAAGTTTATTTAAGTATCGCTCTGCCTGCCAATTCATTAGGAAACCTTCGATTATTGTATTGAATCTAAATAATTTTGAGCCTGGGTTGGCTTGCGTAAATTGATTAGAATTATACCTATTTAAAACATTTTGAATGTCCTCAATAATAATATTATCATAATATCCTCTTAGGAATTTTTGTGCATGCGGCGTTTCGAATCGAACCCAATTTATTGCTATTGAATCCCTTCCTAAATATGTTACTCTAATTCCCAAGCTGTCTATTTTAAATTTTGATGGACCTTTGGGTGGAGAAAAATCTTTTATTTCTAGATTATGTTCGTCATCTCTAATTAATTGGAAATGAGCTGAAATTGTAATATTTGAATTATTACTGGGTAACATATTTCTATTAATATGAAAATATCTTAGTCCAACTGTATCAATCAAATTTCTATAAATTCCTCTATTATTTTGAATAGTATCATAAAGGTTTGAACTTGGAATCTTATCAAATTGAATAAAATCATATTTAACAGTATCTACACCCAATTGTGTAGTATCAATTATCGAATATGGTAGCTCAATTCTTAATAAATCAAAATCATTTCCAATTGAATTTCCTATTTTTGATAAGTTAATGGAAATATACATCTGCCTGCATAAATAATTATTTTTAGTTGCCGTGTCACTTATATCGCTTGATTTACTAAAGAAATCCTGAGGCCATGGATTATCTAATATTATGGAATTCTTTTTGGAGCTATCTATAATGAGTTTATAGAAATTGGGGCTATTTGGATTGTTATCGATATTCCCATTTATATATTTAAATCCAAAGACTTCTTTAATTGTATCTCCATTTCTGATAACTAATTCATCAGGATTGGTTGAATTTATTAATAAATACGGAGCATATTGAATTGATCGAGCATTAAACAATTTTCCATCATTACCATGAGACCAGTTCCAGGGTTTAATAACAAGCATTGCCGAATCTTGGAATTGATCTTCATTATTCCAATCGTATATATCTACCTGATTCATTCTCAAAGCTGTATTTATTTTCTTTTTTGAATCCCAGTGCCATCCTTTTAGAAAGTGCTTTTGTTGAAAATTTGGATCACTTGCATTTAAATAAGTGGTATCTCCATTTACGGTAAATGGGTGTTGTAATGGTACTTTGTCCTGTGATTTAGCTAATGAGAATATTACTAATATTAAAATATATATCTTTTTCATAATTACCTCATCACTTGGAATTTTTGAGTATAAATTTTATTTTTAGTTGTCGCTTTTACTATATATGTTCCATTTGACAAATTCAATCTAAAGCTCATTTCTTTTGTTGATTGTAATTCAGTTTCACTTGAAATATAAATTATTTTCCCCTCTATATCGCATATTGTAATTTCTATTGGAGGTTCAACATCATAGCTACATTTTAAATGCAGAATTCCATCTTGAGTATAATTTATTATTAAATATGGTATTTCGGACTCATAATTAACAGAAGTTATTGAATTTTTTAATAATGTATATCCTTTTCCTGCTCCCATAAAAACATTCCATAGGCTTTCAGTCCCTCCAGTTTCCATAACTTTATCAGATACGGTATATTTGTAAATCTCTCCTGATTCTTTCATTAATTCTAATTGTTTATTTCCAAAATAAAATAATCTTGTATTATCTTTTGTAAATTTAAAATTATAATTGTTACTTTTACTTGTAAAACTAATTTTATTTTCAATTAAATCATATATAGTTGTATAAAGCTTAATAGCATCTGTTGCTGCAAAGAATTTATCATCAATTGAAAAATCAAAATTCCTATACCCCTCGCTACTTTTTGTATCTTGTAAAACTCTAATCAATTCTAATTTTTCAGCATCCCATAATTCAAGTTTTACGTAATCGTCAATTCCTCCATTTGGATTGAATTTCTTATATGGGTAGCCTATGGCAAACATTTTTCCGCTGTTTGATATTTGAGCACTTTGAATTGAATGGATTTGGATTTGTTTAATAATAGAATCATTTTGCATATCAACTATTCTAATCATTCCATCTGCATAAATCCAATACATATACTTATCATCGTTAGATATAGCAAGAAAAACAATACCACCACCAAATTGTTTTAAATATATTTCTGATTTAACATCCCATATTGCAATACCACCACTAAATCCAGAAATCAAATAATTACCTGAATTTGATATTGATAAATGATAGCAGGGATATGGACGAGTCCCTTGAAACCTCCTTAATCGTTCCCCTGAAATAGGATCCATAATTACAATACTATCGCCAATAGCACAATATAAATATTTGCCATCAGGTGAAAACTTTGCAAATTGAATAATCTCTGGAAAAGTTTTCTGCCAGACAACTTCAAGCTGGCTCCACGCCATCGCTGATGTTGCTAAGAAAAGTAACACTAAGAATAAAGTTCGTTTCATAAGAAACTCCTAAATTAATTTTAAAAATAGAACATTAAAAAGAGCAAAGCTCTCAAAAGCAAAATTAACATATTAATTCTGATTTAGAAAGATTTGCATGATTTTCTATCCATGGATTATCCAAAATAATAGAATTCTTTTTGGAATTATCAATAATGAGTTTATAGAAATTTGGGCTATTTGGATTGTTATCTATATTCCCATTAATAAATTTAAATCCAAATATTTCTTTTAAAGTATCTCCATTTCGTACAACTAATTGATCAGGATTTGAAGAATTGATTAAAAGATATGGAGCATATTGAATTGATCGAGCATTAAACAATTTTCCATCATCTGCGTGAGACCAATTCCATGGCTTAATAACAAGCATAGCTGAATCTTGGTATTGATCAACATTATTATAGGCATAAATATCTACCTGATTCATTCTCAAAGCTGTATTTATTTTCTTTTTTGAATCCCAGTGCCATCCTTTTAGAAAGTGCTTTTGTTGAAAATTTGGATCACTTGCATTTAAATAAGTATCTACTCCAATTACGGTAAATTGGTGTTGTAATGGTTCTTTATCCTGCGATTTAGC
>CAIWET010000023.1 GCA_903911805.1 uncultured Ignavibacteria bacterium
ATATGAAATTTAAAATTATTATAATTATTTTCAGTGCCTTAAGCATATTATTGCTTATTACTTGCAATGATCTAGACATCAGAAGACTTTACAAAGACCATAATGAATATTTGCATTCTGAACATAATTCGGATTATGGAAAGTATGTTAAAGTTCATTTAAAAAATGGTGATGTTTTGCTATTAGAAACTCCTATTGGCACCACCAGAGATCAAAAAAGCTTGGTTGGAACTGGAAAATATTATAATATTTATAGAAATGAAATTGGCTCAGGTAAATTTTCGATAGTTGTTGATAGTATTGCATTAATTGAAAGTAATACTGTACCCAAACACGCAATTACCAAATTTTCTGCTATAACTTTAGTTGCAATATCAAACGTAGCATTAGCTTCATATTCTTATTTCAATGGTGATAAAGCTAATTATGGCTCTTGCCCAACTTTTTATTATAATGAAAATGATGATTTGATGTGTGCCGAAGCCGAAGGATTTTCTAGTGCAATTATGCCTTCTTTGGAATATGCAGATATTGATGCCTTGAATAATCACAAAATTACAGACCAGAATTTTTCACTTACTATGAAAAATGAAGCGCTGGAAACTCATTGTATAAATGAGCTGAAAATTTTAGCTTATCCAAGAAAAGAAAATGAACGAATTTATCAATCTGTGAAAGATGAGTTTTTTGTTAGTGATAAAATTTATCCTATAAGAAAAGCAATTGCAAATGAAGGCGAAATAACAACTGTACTTGACAAAAATGATAGAGTGGAAAGGTCAAGTTTAGCCGATGATAAAAATATGTGTTCAAAAGAAGAAATAATAATTGATTTTGATAATATTAAAAATAGTGATGATTTAGGATTATTGTTGAACTTCCGCCAATCATTAATGACAACATATTTGATTTATAACACATTGGCTTACATGGGCGATGAAGTTAGTGATTATATGGTAAATTTTGAAAAGAATAATCAAATTATCAATTTATTGAAAAATGGTATTTATAAAGAACTGGGTGAAATTGAAATATTTTTGCAAAACGAAAATAATAATTGGGATTTCCAAGGTTCATTTGGCGAAGCTGGACCTATAGCTTTTAATAAGCAGATATTACCTTTTAAAAATAAAGTATTGAAGAATAATGCAAAAATTAAAATTGTAATGAATAAAGGTTATTGGAGATTGGATTATGTTGCATTAGCTAATTTAAAACAGAAGGTTAATCCTATTGAAATTTCTCCAAATGAATGCTTTTATGAGAATAAAAAGAATACAGAAGTTTTTGAATATTTAAATAATGGTTCAAATCATTTAAATACATTGCCTGGTGATAAATATACATTTAATTTCAAATTGCCGCAAAAAAATACTGATTATGAGTTATTTCTTAAGAGTAAAGGTTATTATTTGGAATGGATTAGACAAGATTGGATGAAAGATAAAAACATTTATAAATTAAATCAACTGGTTTTAGATCCAAAGACTTATCTAAAGAATGAAATAAAATATTA
>CAIWET010000024.1 GCA_903911805.1 uncultured Ignavibacteria bacterium
ATATGATTTTAAGAAAAATTTACTACGTTTTAACGTTCGTTCTAATGTCAACCTTAGCATTTTCGCAAGGTGGAACAACTGCCAGTATGAATGGTATAATCAAGGACTTAGATGGTAAGCCATTAGTTGGCGCTACTGTAAAAGTTAAGCATTTACCTACTGGAACTACTTCTGGTAGTATTTCTCAAAAAAATGGTCGCTACAACCTTATCGGTTTAAAAGTTGGTGGTCCATTTCAAATATCAGTATCAATGGTTGGTTATTCAGCCAACACATTTGATAATGTTTATCTTACTATTAATCAAAATTTAGCACTTGATGTAGTTTTAAAAGAAAAAGATTACAAATTGGGCCAAGTTGATGTAGTTGCTAAGAAAAATGATGTAATTTCCAGTGATAGAACTGGTGCAGCTAATACTGTTAGCGAATCTACAATCAAAAGCTTCCCTTCAATTTCAAGAAGTATTGGTGATTATGCTCGTTTATCACCATTAGCAACTGGAGACGCAAGTGGCTCTAATGTTGCTGGAAGAAATTCAAAATATAACAATATCCAAGTGGATGGTGCTGTTATGAATGACGTTTTTGGTTTACCATCAAATGGTACTCCAGGCGGTCAAGCTGGTGCTCAACCATTTTCACTTGATGCTATTCAAGAATTCCAAGTTTCTGTAGCTCCTTATGACGTAAAATATGGTGGCTTTACAGGTGGTTTAATCAATGCTATTACAAGATCTGGTACTAACAAATTTTCAGGTTCGGCTTATGGATTTTTCAATAACGAATCTTTAGTTGGTTTTGCTCCTGATACTGGAAGCAAGAAAATCAAATTATCTAAATATTCAGATTATACTATCGGTGCCAGAGCTGGTGGAGCATTAATCGAAAATCAATTATTCTATTTTGTAAATGCTGAAAGCAGAGTAAGAAGCACACCTAATGATAGATCATTTGACCCAACAGCATCAAATTATACTGGTGTTTCTAAAGCAGAAATCGACAGAATCGATAGTATTGCTCAAAATGTTTGGGGTTTAAATAATAGAGGTTCTTATGATCCATCTTATTCTTCTCAAACAAATGATTTCAAATTATTTGCAAGATTAGACTATAACTTAAACGATAAAAATAGATTTACATTACGTCATAATTTTGTGAATGCAAATGCAGATAACAGCATTTATCGTAATGGTACAACTTATGAATATACTTCTATGGAGTATGGATTCAAGAGTATGCAAAATCAAACAGTACTTCAATTAAATAGTATTCTTGATGGCGGAATGTTTAATGAATTAAGAGTTGCTTTCACATCAATAAATGATAAAAGAGAACCTTCCACAGCAGCAATGCCTGGTATTCAAATTTATAATTTAGGTACAGACAAAAGAAAATCTGTTTGGATGGGAACTGAAAGATCATCACAACAAAACGCTTTAGACCAAACAAATGTTGAAATCACTGATAACTTCACTATGCAAGTTGATGATTTCTTATTCACATTAGGTACTTCTAATCAATTCTATTCATTTGACAACTTATTCATCCAAGATTATTATGGATATTATGAATTTAGTAGTATTGATAATTTCAAAAGTGGTACTTGGTCAAGATATAGAAATTCATATTTAACAAATTCTTCATTATACGAAAAATCAGCTGCTTGGGGTATGTCACAACACGCTTTTTATGCACAGGCTGATTGGTCTGTTATGCCAGGTTTAAAAGTATATGGTGGTGTTAGAGCAGAAGTATCATTATTCCCAGATCAACCTTATAAAAACAACTTATTTGATTCTTTATTCAGCAGCCAAAACTATAAAACTGAAGAAGTTCCAAATGGTATGTTCTTATTATCTCCAAGAATTGGCTTCAATTGGGATGTTTTCAAAGACAAAAAAACTCAATTAAGAGGTGGTGCTGGTTTATTCACTGGAAGAACTCCTGGTGTTTGGCTTTCAAATCAATATTCAAATACTGGAGTTGATTTTGCAAGAACTAGTTTAACAAAATATGATACTTTATATAAATTCTCAGTAAATCCAGATTTACAACCTAAAGCAGCTGGTGCAGCTACTACTTCTATAGCTTTTACAGATCCTAATTTCAAAATGCCATCAATTTGGAAATTGAACTTAGGTTTTGACCAAGAATTAGAAGATGGTATTATTTTAACTGCTGAAATTTTATATCAGAAAACACAAAATGATGTTTTATTTAAAAACATTAACTTAAAAGATTCTGCTTTAAATAGCCAAGGTAGATATATGTTCTATCAAACACAAGCAACTAAGCAATATGTTCCTGGTGCAATTTTAATGACAAATACAGATCAAGGTTCACAAATATTTGCTACAATTCAATTGCAAAAATTATATGGACAAGGTTCTTTACCAGGCTTAAGTGCAAATATTTCTTACACTTGGTCACAAGTTAAAGACGTAAACTCAGCAACATCATCAGTAGCTTATTCAAATTGGTCATTTAATTACGCAGATAATCCAAATAATGCAAAATTAACTTTATCAAACTTTGATACTCCACATAGAGTTATGGCTAATCTTGGTTATACTTTTGATTATCTTGATGGATTTTCTACAACTATTGGTATGTATTTTGAATATCGTTCAGGTCAACCATTTACATTTGTGTATTCAAGTGCCGCTGATGTTAACTTCGACGGTGTTAGAGGTAATGACATAGCTTTTATTCCTTCAACAGAAGGGCAACTTGAATTTACTACAAAAGGCGCAAACTACGCAGACTTTGTAAGCTTTATCAATCAATTTGATGGAATTGATGATCAAAAAGGTAAAATTATGGAAAGAAATAGCTTAAGAGCTCCTGCAACTTCTCAATTAGATTTAAGAATTGCTCAGGAAATTCCAATTATCAAAGGTCATAAATTTGAAATTACAGCTGATGTATTCAATTTACCTAATTTAATTAACAGTGAATATGGATGGTACAAATATGTTCCATTTAACAATTATACATTGTTAGTTCACGAAGGTTATAATGCAACTGGACAAGAAATTGTTACTTTTAATAAACCTACAACATTAGAAGATGGTAAACCAGTCATCTGGACAAAAGACCAATTCTTATCTCGTTGGAGAATGCAATTAGGCGTTAGATATACTTTCTAATTCTTTAAAAAGCTCTATACAAAAAAAGAGACTGTTAATTTAAATTACAGTCTCTTTTTTTTTTGTTATATTTATCAAATTTATTTTTTTTCTTCATCAATCACAGATTTGTAACCCATTTCATTAATTGATTTCAGATATTTTCTTGGGCTTATGCCAGTAAATTTTTTAAAGTCTTTAATAAAGTGAGATTGGTCGTGATATCCACATTCTAAAGCAAGGCTATATAGATTTTTATCTGGAAATGCTTTGTTCATTTCAAAAAATGACTTCATTGTTTGAATTCTGCAAAATGTTTTTGGATTAAAGCCAACATATTTATTAAATTTCTTTTCTAAAGATGAAATACTCATTTCAGCAAGGGTAGCCAATTCAGGAATTGTTATTCTTCCCTTGGTTTCAATCATTTTGGTGATGATTTTTTCCATTTCTCCAATTGATTCTTCACTACTTTTAACTTTTTCTCTAATATATGATTCTATAATTTGGATACGCTTGTTGTCGTCGCTAGCAACTTTCATTTTGTTCATAACGTCTTGGTAATCATTTTTATAATATTTTCTTACAGGAACTATTAAATTGAGAAACTCCTTCATATCTCTATCTAAGAAATAAAATCCACCTAATGGAGTAAATTTAACAATTATTAAATTAGTTTTTCCTATTGACTTATAGTGAGTGTAATGCTCAAATTGTCCTCTTATGTAGAGATTGTCTCTTTTGTGTTCAAACTCTGTAGTAATTTCGAAATGAGGATTCCCATAATTATAAACTAATCCTGAAGAACCTTCAGGGAAAACCCTAAAAGTTGTTTCCTTATTTCTTTCATTAAAATGAAATACCTGAATATATTGAATTACGTGTTTCAAGTCTTCACTTGGTGAAACGAATTCATTTTGCAACGATAAAACTTTTTCTTTTTTAAGTACTTTTAGCACTTTAGGTGATTTGGGTGCTTTTCCTGCTTTTGATAACTTTGGTTCTTTAGACTCTTTAGGTTCCTTAGGTGCTTTTCCTGCTTTTGATACCCTTGCCATAAAATTTCCTTTAATTAATTATTAAATTGCATATCTATAAATTTAAATTCTTTTCCATCGAATAATCCTTTATCCCCTAATTTAATTTCGGGGATAACAAGTAGTGCCATAAATGATAATGTCATAAATGGAGATTTAAGATTTGATCCTAACTCTTTAACTATTTTATTTACTTCTTTGTATAATTTTCCTGTTTTTATACCATCGTGACTTGACATTAATCCTGCCACAGGCAATGGGAGTAAATATTCTTCCTTATTATTAGAAACTGACATTCCACCTTTAGATCTGATTACCAGATTTATTGCTTTAGCTAAATCAATATCATTGGTACCAACTGCAATAATATTGTGAGAATCGTGTGCAACACTTGTTGCAATGTCTCCATTTTTTAATCCGATATTTTTAATAAATCCAATTGCTGGAGCTGTTTCTTTATATCTATTTAAGACAACAATTTTTAAGATATCTCGCTCAACATCTGATATTAAAAGCCCATCTTCAACTTTTGGAATTTCAATACTTTCAGTAGTGATTAATTCTCCATCTATAGCATTTATAACTCTGATTTTTTCTCCAGTTTGAGGAACTTTCAATATTTCTTTACTTATCAAAGAAATATTAAATTTATTTGGGAGCAAAGAAGGAAATGACATAAATTTCACATCATTTTTTGAATAAACAATCTCACCATTGATAAATGTACTTATTACATTAAAGTCTTTTAAATTATCAATTATAATAAAATCGGCATTATCATTTTCTCTTAACATTCCAACATCCAAATTATAATGTTTGATTGGATTTAAAATGCAAGCCTTTAAAATATCAAAGATGCTATGAGAATAGCTTAACGCTTCTTTAATCAACAAATTTATGTGCCCATCTGAAAGGTCATCAGGATGCAAATCATCGCTGCAAAGCATTACCATATCATTATGAGTAGTAATAAGGGAATGAAGTGCGTCAAAATTCTTTGCGGCAGAGCCATTTCTAATTAAAACTTTCATTCCAAGGTTAATTTTTTCTAATGCTTCCTCTAAAGTAAAACACTCGTGGTCTGTAGTGATTCCAGCTTTTACATACTTTTCAAGCAATTCTCCATTTAATCCTGGAGCATGCCCATCAATAGGTTTATTATATTTTTTGGCTAATTCAAGTTTTGATTTAACTTCAGGAGAATCATAAATTACTCCAGGGAAATTCATCATTTCACTTAAATATTTAATTTTATTACTTTTTAATAATATTTCAATTTCATTGTCTGAAATTTTTGCTCCAGATGTTTCATAATCAGTTGCAGGAACGCAAGAAGGTGCACCGAAATAAAATTTAAATGGAGTTGTTTCTCCATTTTCAATCATAAATTCAATTCCCTTGATTCCTAATACATTTGCGATTTCGTGAGGGTCAGATACAGTTGCAACTGTTCCGTGAGTTACTGCTAATTTTGCAAATTCTGCAGGAATAAGCATTGAACTTTCTATATGGATATGAGAATCAACTAAACCTGGTAAGATATAATTTGAATTAATATATTCTTCAGAAATATAATTAATCTCTTTAATTTTGTTTTTACTAATAATAACATTTCCATAAAAAATTTTATTATTTATTATGTC
>CAIWET010000025.1 GCA_903911805.1 uncultured Ignavibacteria bacterium
CTTTTTATAAATAATCATATACGAAATTAATTAAAAATCCTCTCTTTTCCTACTGTGGATTGTACTGGGGCAAGATCAGATTTTAAATATAATGATAAATATGTTGATAAAGAAGATGCTTATAGACATTCAAAGTGGTTATCATTTATGAGTAAAAGATTAAAACTTGCCAAAAATTTACTTAAAGAAACTGGCGTAGTTTTTATTTCAATTGATGATAATGAAGTTGCACAACTAAAAATACTTTGTGATGAAATATTTGGAGAAAACACATTTATTTCTCAATTGGTTGTTGTAAATAATATTGCTGGTAGAAGTGATAAAGAACATATAGCACAAGCCCATGAATATATTTTAATATATGAAAAAACAAATCAATTTAATTCAAATGGTCTTGAACTTAAAGACGAGCAATTAAAAGACTTTAAATATAATGATATAACTGGTAGGTATAGATTACAAGGTTTAAGAAAAAGAGGTTCTAATTCTCGCAGAGAAGATAGACCAAATTTATTTTATCCCATTTATTTTGATAAAACATCAAATAAAATATCTACTAAAGAGAATGAATTTTTTGATTGTCATATTATTATTCCTAAACTCTCAGATGGTTCTGATGGGAATTGGAGATGGAGTAAAGATACATTAGAAAAAAAGAAAGATTTTATTGAAGTTAAATTATCAAATAAAAAATTTGAAGTTTTCGAGAAAGTATATTTGGAGTTAGACGGAATTAAAAAAACTACAAAAATGAAATCCTATCTAATTGATAGTAAATATACAACAGATTTTGCAACAAGTAATTTTAAGAAAATAATAAATGATATTAGTTTTACTGCACCAAAGTCAGTTGAATTGATAAAGGATTTATTACTGATTTCAACAAATTCCGATTCCTTATTACTTGACTTTTTTGCTGGCTCAGGTACAACTTTACATGCTACTATGCAACTCAATTTAGAAGACGGTGGTTCAAGACAATGTATTCTTGTAACAAATAATGAAAACAAAATTGCCGAAGAAATTTGTTATGAAAGGAATAAAAGAGTAATTAAAGGTTATTCTAATTCAAAAGGAGAAAAAGTTGAAGGCTTAAAAAATAATAATTTTAGATATTATATAACTGATTTTGTTGGTAGAGATAAAACATCAAAGAACAAACGGAAACTGACAGAACTTGCTACAGATATGCTTTGTATAAAAGAAGACTGCTTTAATTCAATTACTAATGACCAATTGCAAATTACTAAAGGAATTATCAGACTTTTTGAAAATGACAACATTTATATGATGATTATTCTTGAAGAAGCCTTGATAGAAAATGCAGTTGAAATTATCAAGAATTTAGAGAAGCCAGTTAAAGTTTATATTTTTTCACCAGGTCAATATCCATTTACTGATGATTTTGAGGAAGTATTAGATAAAGTTGAACTTTGCGCTTTACCAGAAGCAATTTATAAAGCATACAAAGCAATTTTACCAAAGAAGAAAGTGAATGAATATGGTGAAAACATAGAAGATTCAGAAGAAATAGAATTGGAGGGGAAATAATATGTTTGAATTAAAACCCTACCAAGAAAAAGCAGTAAGAACTTTAATTGAAGAAACTGATAGAATAGTAAAATCAAGAAAAAAGAGAACTAAACTTGTATTTAAAGCACCGACAGGGGCAGGAAAAACAATTGTAATGGCAGAATATTTGAATAAATTTGTTCAGGAAGCCCAAAATAAAATCGAATTGCCATATAAACAATTTGCATTCATTTGGATAGCGCCCAACCAACTTCACATTCAATCATATCAAAAAATTAGAGATTACTTCAGTGAAATGAGAACTATACGTTCTATTCAATTTGAAGATATTAGCGACAATAGATTATTACCGAATGACATTCTTTTTCTTAACTGGCAGTCAATTTCAAGCGAAGATAATATTTTTGTCAGGGATAATGAACGAGATAAAACTTTATATCATTTCATTGATAATACCAGAGTGCATGATACGGAAGTTATCGTAATTCTTGATGAAGCTCATTTATTTGCTTCAAAGGGAGATAAAGCCAATAAAGTTTTAGAAAAGTTAAATGCTATTATAGAAATTGATGTTTCAGCAACACCACTTTTTCAAAGTGATAACAAAGTTGTAATTCACAGAGATGATGTTGTTGAAGACCAGATGATTAAAAAGGGTGTTAGTTTAAATCCTGATATTGAACCAGAGCAACAAACAACTCAAGAACTCGATTATTATTTACTTGATGAAGCATTGAAGAAAAGAAAATTATTAGCAGAAAAATATAAAGCAGAAGGCTCTAATATCAATCCACTTCTAATTATTCAATTGCCAAATGATTCAGCAAGTGAATCAGCTCTTGATAGAGATTACAAAGAAAAGTTAGTTGGAGCATTGAAAGAAAGAAGTATTACAACTGGTAACCATAAACTTGCAATTTGGCTTTCTAAAGAAAAAGAGAATCTTGAAAATATTGAAAAATTTGATAATATTACAGAAGTATTGCTTTTCAAACAGGCTATTGCTTTAGGTTGGGACTGTCCAAGAGCTTCTGTGCTACTTATCTATAGAGAACTAAAACAAGAAACTTTTACTATTCAGACCGTTGGTAGAATATTGAGAATGCCAGAACAGAAACATTATAATGATGATTCATTGAATGTTGGTTATGTTTATACAAACCTGAGCAGAGAAATAATCACAATCGTTAAGGATGATATGGATTATTTCTTAGAAAACAAGGCTTTAAGAATTCCTACATATCAACCACTAAACATTGAATCTTCTCATATCAATAGAAAAATTATTAGAAATCGTTTGAATTCTCAATTCAGAACAATGGCATTATTCAAAGCAGCCGAAAGAAAATTTGGGATTGAAATTTCTGAAGTAGATGTTTTCAATATGTATGCTCAGAACATTGAAAAAATGGAAGAATATGGCGTTGAAATGCACGTTGAAAAAATTCAAATACCAATTCCAAGAAACATTGAAATTTCAGAAGTAAAGGAAGAAATTGTAAGAGTTGATAAAGAACATCAAGTCAAATTTGCTAAGACACAAAATGAACTAAGCATTTTATTCAAACAATTTTGTTTACAGAATTGCGGTGAGTTTGCAAAATTTGATTCATTTCCAATTCTTGAATCAGCATTGATAAGTCTTTTTGAAGTGTATTTCAGTATTTTTGAAACTGACGCAATTAAAATAATGCTCTTTGAACAAAATCGACAAATTTTTGTTGATTTGATTAATGAAGCATATATTTATTATCGTAAGTTACTCGAAGATAAAGCAAAGAAAATATCAAGAAAAGTAGAAAAATATTCTTGGGAAGTACCTGAATTTAAGATATTCAATATTAACTATGGTAAATATGAAGCTCCTACTCATGCAATGTTACCAACATATCTTTTCAAGAGAGAAGCAAATTTATTTGGAGATAGTAATGTAGAAATTGAATTTATTAATTATTTAGAAGCTAATAAGGCTCAAATTGAATGGTGGTATAGAAATGGCGATGAAGACAAATCAGATTTCTCAATTGACTATGTCAATACAAAAGAGATTACTTCTTTATTCTTTATTGATTTTATCATTCTATTCAAAAATAAAACAATAGGTTTTTTTGATACAAAAGGAATTGGAAGTGACCAAGAAATGGTTGTGAAACATAATGCGCTAATTGATTATCTTGACTATTTAAAGATAAAAAAGAGAGAAGTTATTGGTGGAATTATTGTTAAAGAAAAAGGTTCATGGTGGTTTCCAACAGGTAAAATTGAAAATAATCATGATATTAGCAACTGGCAAATATTTGATATTGTTAATATAGCAAATAAAAAAGGAGATTCATAATGGCACTTAAAGGTTTGGACTCGACATTTGTTCATCATGGAATAAGAAATGATGATTTGCAAATACTTGAGACTATTGCTCAACAATATGAAATTGATGGTGAATGGTTGAAAAGTCTTTTACAGGCATTTCATGATAAAAAGACAAAGAATCCAGAGATTGATGATAAGGAAATCTCAAAATTAATTGAAGAATATTTGAATAAACTATAAATCAAAGTGGTTGGCAGTTATGATTATTAAAAAAATAAAAGCAGAGAATTTCAAAACATATCTGAAATTAGATTTGAATTTAGAGCCAGACCAAGACAGACCAATAATATTAATTGGTGGTCAAAATGGTGGTGGCAAAACAAGTTTATTTGAAGCAATATACGGGGCTCTATACGGATTAGAAGTAAATAGTCAAGATAAATTTAATCAATTGTTTAATGCTGGGAATAAGTCTTTTGAAGATAGACAAATCCTATTAGAAGTAAATTTTAGCGGAAAAGTATTAAATGAACTCCAAAACTATGTTCTTACCAGAACTTATAAATTAAATGAATCTGGTCAACCCATAGAAATGGTTAAATTAAATATGAACGGTAATATTTTCAATTACAGTTCTGCTGAACCAAGTAAAACCAGAACTAAAGCTGAAAATGATGTTAATAAAATAATACGAGCAAATTTACCAAAAGAGCTCAGTCATTATTTTCTATTTGATGCTATGCAGTCAGGAGCTTTATTAAAAGAAGACCAACTCGGAAAAGTTATCAAGGAGAATATTGAAAATGTAATGGGGTTCAATAAGTATATTCAGTTAGCAAAGTGTTCTGGAGATTTGTACGAATCATTTACTGCTCAGAGAATAAAAGCCGAAAAAGAAAGAACAGAATATTTGGGATTAGTTGAATTGAAAAAGACCAAAGAAAATGAACTTCAATCTAAAGAATCTATCTTAAAAGATATTGAACATTATTTGATGAATAATAAAGAAGATTATGAACAATTGAAATCTGGTCTAAATCAGGAAACAAGTTTAAAATCAAGAATACAACAAATCAAAAATGATATTGAATCCTATAACAAGAAACAAAGAGTTTATAGAGAAGAAATTGAAACATTTGTAAGAAATCTTGAATTGAATATCGGCTTACCAAAACTTGCTGAAGCATTCAATACTGAAATTGATAATATTTTGAAAATCAAACAAGAATTAGAAACTACTTCAGGAAAAATACCTACAAAAGAACAAACAGAGCAAATAGTTATTGAGGCTATATCATTTTTAAAGAGCAAACAACTTGTTAAAAAAGAAGTGATTATAAATGAAATCGTTGATTTTGTAATGAAAGATTACAAAGTCAATGAATTAGAAGAAGAACTAAGTTTATTTGAAGCAAATGAACTCAAATCAATTGAAACTTTAATCACTTCCCAATATGCAAATCAATTCCCATTTCTATTTGCAGAACAAAATGACCTAAATAATTATTTAACTCAATTGAATAAGAATAAGAAGTTTATTGAAGATTATGAAAAACAGATTACTGGTAAAGACTTTTCACTAATAAAAAGTTATGAAGAAAAAGCCGATGAAATATCAAGTCTAAAGAATACAATTACTGCTATCAAAGAAGAAATAAAAAAAATAGAAACAAAACTCTACCAATTTGATATTACAAAAGAGACCGAGCCAGACCCAAGATATGAATTAGTAAAAAAATTAAAACCATTCTTCTTAGATAGTGTAAAGCAACTACTAAGCGCAAAGAGAAAACAAATTGAGCAGACTTTGCTCAAAGATTTGAATATTAATCTTATTCCATATAAAGACTTCATTACTAAAGTTGAACTTGGTGATGATTTGAAAGAATTTTCTTTTAAAATATTCCATAAAAGTGGTAATGAAATTTCTCTAAATCAACTCAATACTGCTTCAAAACAAATGGTAGTTCAATGTTTATTGAAGGCTCTTCATCAATTTGGTGATTATGACCCACCAGTTATGATTGATACTGTAATGGGTGTTCTTGATGAACAAAGTCGTGAAACAGTTCTTGAGAATTATTTTCCTGAATTATCTCATCAAACTATTTTATTGAGTTCTGATTCTGAAATAAGAGTAAATAAGGATTTAGAAAAAATATATCCATTTATCTCTAAAGGTTACACACTCAAAAGAGATGCTGAATTGCAAAAGACTGACGTAATTAATGGATATTTTGGGGAGGAAATAGTATAATGGAAGCTATAAAATTAGTAAATATCAGGACAGCAGAAGAATTACAACCCTTAACAGCAAACTTGAAAACGCTTATTGAAGAAAAGATAAACTTGAAAGAGTATTCAGGAGATATTAAACCTGCAATAGTTTCAAACAATCTTATGCAGAGACTATCACTTATGGCTGGTCTTTATCAAGAAATGGACAGAAATATTAATAGTATTGAAGAAATTAAACTAACTGCAAGTTCTCACTTTCATGATACTGTTTTTACCAGAAATAACTTATCAAATCTCTGGTCTTCATTGTTGAAAATTCGTTATCAAAATTTAGAAATAGACTGGAATAATATTCCATTAAAGAGTAAGATTATCAACTTTGAGTTAATTCAAGGTGCAAAATTCTTATTAACTGATAATAATTTAGATGAGTGGTTACAAAACTCAACTTCAAAGACTAAGAACATTCTATCTGGTGGAAAAATACCATTGATAAACTTACTTATTGGCAAATTTGAAGATGAAATTCCCGCTTATTTAAATATCAATGGTCTTGATATACCAAATACTCAAATATTAATTTCTGGTAGCACTGGTTCAGGAAAAACAAATTTACTGGCAGTTTTATTAAATCAAATCCGAGAAAGTACAATAGAATCATCATACCCAGTAAATTTCTTATTATTTGATTATAAAGGTGAGTTCTCAGACCCAGCTAATAGAAACTGGCTATCTTTATTTGATATTGATAGTAATAGTATTCTTGACCCAATTCTACAGCCACTTCCTTTTGCACCATTTAAAGATTTTATGGGCAAATCCCAAAATGAAATAAATTTGTATGCAACAGAATTGAGTAATGCTTTATTATCAATTGATAGAGCTACGATAAGTGCAAATATGTCAAACAGACTTTCAGAAGCTGTGATAAACAGTTATGAAATAACTGGTCAAAGACCGATTGATTTTCAAATGATATTTGATGAATATGTAAAGTTACAATCATCAAAAGAAGCCGAAAAAATGGATTCTGTTAAATCTTTATTAAGTCAATTGATAAGAAGTAATTTGTTTTCAAATGAGAATGAAGCTGACCTTATACTAAACAGTCTAATAATTAAACTTGATAGTTTCCCTAAAGATGGGGCTTTAGCAAAAGCAATAGTTTATTTCACTATTTCAGCATTGAATAACCTTTATGAAAAATTGCCAGCCCAACAAAAAAGTGATGAATGTGTTCAAATAAGACATTTTACTGTTATTGATGAAGCTCATTATATGCTTGATTTTGATAATAGACCATTGAGAAATTTAGTAGCAGTTGGCAGAAATAAAGGATTGAGTTTAATTCTTGCAACTCAAAACATGGAAGCATATAAAAGTGAATATTTCGATTTCTACGCTAACGCTCAGTACCCATTGATTATGAAACAACAGACTTTCAATGATAAAATAATAAAGGACTTGTTCGGAGTATCAGGCAATGAGTTTCAAGAAATTAAAAATGAAGTTGGTAATTTACGAAAAGGGGAAGTCATTCTGAAGAATCCTACTGCTTCAGTTCTTGGTATGGGTAAGAAGTTTAAAAAGATTATGGTAAGTCATATAATTTAGGAAATTAGGAGGAGAATTATGACATATATTGTAGCTGGTAAAACAAAAGATAATACTTTCTTAATGGCTGATTGTATTGTAACTAATTCAATTATGAAAAGAAATACTTTTAGAGACAAAGTCATTAAGCTTGATTCTTCAGAGAATGAAACATATTTTACATTATGTGGCAATCCTTTTATTGAAAATTGTATAAGAACTCTGGATTTGTGGTTTAATTTGACAAATAGGACTAATGATTTCATAAATGGAGAAACAAGCTTTAACTCTTTAGTTGAAATTATTGGTAAAACACTCAATTCCTACAAAGGAGAGCCATTTTATTTAAAAGAAAATAGATTGTTTTTTATAGATAAAAACGATGTAGTTTATTATGATTTGAAATTTAGTAATAGTAATATATTGATAAAAAAACCAGAAAAGAACATTCTTTTTGATAATTATGACATCGATTCTAATTTACTTTCTCAATCAGAACCGTTTTATTTAAATAATGATACCATTGAGATTTATTGTCAAAAATGTTTAGAGCACTCATTAAAATTAAGTAAAAAAGATTATGAGTTTAAAAATAGATTTACGTTTATTAATTTCTTTAATAATGATATTATTTACAAATATCCTTATAAACGGATATCCGACATAATCGCCGATTTCAATGAAATTGAGTATTCCAAAATTGATGATGAGGATTTTATTTGGAATTTACCATAAATTAGATTCTAAATGTGCAACAGTAAAATGAATTATTTTAATAATAATGGGAAAATTATGAAATTTGAACCACAGAATTTTGAAATAGGTAAAACCTATGAGACTGCTTATCTTAATACAATAACAATTGATAGTTCTAAAAGTGCAACAATCACTATTTTCGACAAATGGAGAACAGATAATGATTTGGTCAGGGATAAGGAAATCATAGTTCATCCAAGAGTTGCTGAATTATACTATTATATCGAAAGTAGGTTTAAAGAAGCAAACCCACCATTAGTTTATACAACTCAGCATGATAAAGAAGTTTCATGGGGATTCTACAAAAGGTATCAGAATATTAATGAAGGAAGAGATTCATTTTATCCTCTACCTATATGGATTCACTTCACAGGAAAATCACCAAAAAGGCTAAACATTGATGTACCGAAAAAGTATAAAAAATTCTTAATAAACACTTTAATTCCAACAAAACCAGAAAATTGGAAAACTTTCAGTCAAAAAGATGAATTGACTTATTTGATTATAAGTGAAATAATTTCTGAGGATACAATTGAAGAAATAATGAATATTCTTTTGAAAATAAAGTTCTAATTTAGTTGATAAAAATCAAGGTGTCGGTAACTGGCACCATGATTATTTTAATTATTTATTGAGAAAAATTTGTAAATATTTGTTCCTTTATATGATTTTTTGTAATTTATGAGTATGTGAAATTGTAGAATTATTATTATATAAATTTAGAGAAATATGCTGAAAGCCACTGATAATAAAAGATATATGAGCATAAAGAGAGGAATAACAATGTCATTGGTTTTTCTTATCTCTGGAGTTTTATGTTTAGCTGAGAATAAGAATGACAGCATTGAAAAAGTTCTTACAAATATTTCTAATAAGACAGAATCTTTAGGAGAAATGGAACAATATTTCAAAATTTGTCAAGAATTTGAAAGAAACGGAGATTTCATAAAAGCACTGAATAATTATTTAAAACTGAAGGAAATTGCAATTCAAAAAAATAATCAGTTGTTACTTACAAAATGTTATCTAAGAATAGGACTTTCTTATAAAAATCTATCAAATTATAATGAAGCATTATCCAACTTTAAAAATGCCCAAATAATTGTTGAAAGAATAAGTAATGATTCAAATTTTACAAAACTCTATGCTGATGTTCTAAATAATATTGGAAGTGTTTTTGATGATATTGCAAATTATGATAAAGCTGTTGAATACTACATGAAGTCAATTAGAGTATCTGAATCAATTTCTGATACAATCCGCATACTTAAACCTACTATGAATACCGGAGCTTCTTTATTTAATATGAAAAAATATGATAAAGCCTTTGAGTATTATAATAAAGCCTATAATTTAGCAAATTTGAAAAACAGTAAACATAATATGGCAATTGGACTTTATAATATTGGAACTGTCTTCTATACTAAGGAGAATTTTTCACTGGCTTTAGAATATTTTGAAAAATCATTAAAAGCATTTCAAGAAATGAATGATAAAGAACAAATTGGAAGAATTCTTATGTGGGGTGGTCAAATATATTCTGGTCTCAAAGATTATGAAAAGGCTTTTGAATTTTATAATAAGGGATTATCTGTTGCAAATGAAATAAATGATGATTTTGGTGTTGCATTTGGATATTTAAGATTAGCTGAATATTATAACAAAGTAAAGGATTATAAGAAATCAATAGCAAGTTCAGTTAAAAGTCTTGAATATTTTGAAAAGAATAACATTCAGAATATGATGATTGAAAATTTCGACTTTCTTGCTGAGGGCTATTACAATATAGGTGACTTTAAAAAGAGTTATGATATTATTAAAAAACAATCAATTCTGAAAGATAGTATTTCAAAAAAAGACATATCGAGTTTAGTTTCAAATTTTGAAATAAGCCAAGAATATGAAAAAAACAACCTTAAACTTGAACTTCTTCAAAAAGATAATGATAAAGAATTGGCGATTAAGAATACTCAATTCTTTTTGCTGCTAATTGTATTTTTAGGTTTAGTCATAATTTCCATAATCCTTTTTTCACGATTTCGTATAAAGAGTAAATTAAATAAACAACTTGAAGGGTTAAATTCAACTAAAGATAAATTCTTTACAATTATTTCCCATGATTTGAAAACTCCAATTTCAAGTTTCAACAATCTATCCGGGATATTGTCTGACTATTATAACGAACTAAGTGAAGACGAAAAAATTAAACATATTAAATCGTTGAAAGATTCTTCTTCTAAAATAATGGTTCTTTTAGAGAACTTACTTACTTGGTCAAGAATTCAAACCGAGAAAATAAAAGCAAGTCCCGAAAATTTACAATTAGCAGACATTATTAATAATGAAGTTCAGAATCAAAAGCAATTTTCAGATAAAAAGAATATTAATATCGTTTGTAAAATACAACCTAAATCTTATGTTTTTGCTGATAAGGACATGATAAGTGTTGTTATTCGTAATTTACTATCTAATGCCATAAAATATTCCTTAGAAGATGGAAATATTATAATTTCAACAAGTGAAGATAAAGAATTCATTGAAATTGATATTGTAGATTCTGGAGTTGGAATTAAAGATGAAGATAAAACAAAACTTTTCATTTTAGATATAAAACACTCAACATTTGGGACAGCTAACGAAAAAGGAACAGGGCTTGGTTTAAACTTATGCAAAGAATTTATTGAAAGAAACAAAGGCAGAATATGGTTTGAAAGTAAATTAGGCTTTGGTTCAACTTTTAGTTTTACTTTACCAAAATCGGAATAAAATTAAGGAAAGATTATGGATAATAGAATAGATGCAGTAATTATTGATGATGAAGAGAATTTTTCTTCATCATTAGAAATACTTATTAGAAAGAACTTTGGTAAAATTAATATTCTCGGTGATGCAAATTCCGTCAAAAGTGGAATTACACTTATTAATAAATTAAAACCTAAACTCGTTTTTCTTGATATAAATTTACCAGACGGTTCAGGATTTGAAATTTTAGAGGAAACAAATTTTAAATCTTATGAAACTATTTTTACAACTTCATATACAGAATTTGCTTTAAGGGCTTTTGAGTTTTCAGCATTGCATTATTTAATGAAGCCAATGACAGTAGAAAAACTCAAAGACGCTATTGAACGATATGAAAAAGTGCATAACAATGATTTCTTTGATGAAAAACTTAAAATTCTAAAGGAAAGTCTAATTGATAAACCTCAAAGAATATTACTTCCAACAACTGATGGATTGAGTATTTTCAATATTGCTGATATAGTTAGATGCGAAGCTGACAATAACTATTCTATTGTGTTTTTTAATAATAAGCAAAAAATCCTACTTTCAAAACCATTGCAGTATTTAGACAAAATTCTAAATGAACTTGATTTCGTCAGAATCCATAGTAAACATCTTATTAATCTCAGATATGTAAAGAATTATGTCAATGGAAGAAAATCGTTTGTACAGCTTTCAGATAACTCTGAACTTCCTATATCTCAAACTCAAAAAATTGATTTTGCAGAACAATTAAAACATTTTGCTAAATCATTCTAAATAATTGTGTTTTACTTTATAGTTTTAATTACAGTCTAAAATACTTCAGTTATACATCCATATACTTTAGATACTCATTACAATCATTAAACTACAAAATTTAGAACTAATTTTGCAAAGTGAATTTGTATTTTTTACAAAGGAATTAAAAATATGAGAATTGTATTGAAGTATTTTTTTGTACTATCAATTTTGTTTCAAACTGAATTGGTATATAGCCAGTATAGTCGGGATTGTATGACTTTCAATTTTGATTTGTCAATTATTCAAGCGAATAATATAAATTATGTCTGGGTAATTGAGGGTAAAGGTAAATCAGTTGAAAGTATTAATTTCATAATTGATAATAATAGTGATAATGTTATAGATGAGATAAAGTACAAACTCACAATTTTTGACCCAAATGGGAAAACTCTTTATAGTAAAGCACATAGCTCTAAAGAATCAATAAATGGTAGGGGTAAAAGTGCGAGACAATCAATATTTTTCGATAAACCGTTAAAGAGCAAATGGTCTTTTGTTCCAAATACTCATCCGCTGAAATTGGAAGTAATTGAAATAAAACAGAATAAGAAAAGCACAGCAGAATATATTGCTTGGCAAATTTATAATAAAATGGATGGTTGTCCTGAAAATCAAATTGAAAATGGTTGCAAACAAATGCTTCAAATATATCCTAACATTATCAAAGAAAGAATTAAAGAATCTACGGTAGATTGGGTTTTTCGTAAATATGAAGAATTCTTTGATGAAAAATTGAAAAAAGAAAAGGAACTGGAAAAACAAAGAGTGAAACAAATTAATGAGTTGAATTCAAAAGGAAACTCAAAAAAGAGTATTGGCAATTATCAAGAAGCTCTCGATATTTATCTTCAATTATTACCTCTTATAAATAATGAAAATCCAAATGATAAGACATTTAAAGATATAATTTATACCTCAGTTAGTCAATGTTATAAAGAACTCCATAATTATGAAAAAGCTGCCGATGTGAACATGTTACGTTCATCAGCAGGATTTGAGGATTCATTATCATCAGCTCGTGATTATTACAGAACGAAAATCTTTAACAAATCACTTGTAATTTATTCTGCTATAACTAATAGAAATAGTCAGATATATAATCAAGTGAAAAGTAAATATTACGATAACCCTATATTCTCTGGAGAAGATTGGAATAATTACAAAGAATGTATTCTAAAATTAAAACTAAAAGCAAGTTCAGAAACAGAAAAGAACTCATTAATTCAATCCGAAAACGAAATGAATAGTAGGATAGCAAATTATAACAAGATTAAGGAAGAAGATAATAAAATTAGAAAAATTATAGCAAATACATCTTCATTTTATAAAATTAAAATTACTCAGAATATTAATCTTATTGGATATGTTGAAATTGAAATTTTTGGTTCTTCAGGCAATAAGGCAGAATTCCAATCTATATTTAATGACATGGTCATTTCTAAAAGTTATGATGGTTCAATTCTATTCAACGTTGATAAGAACAATGTTGTTTATTTTGGCTATAAAAAACAATTTTCAAAAAACAATATGAAATATTTTAAGTTACCAATGAAACCTGGTGGAAAAGTTGAAGTGGGTAGTATTTGGGCTTTAAGAAATACAGAACTGGAAAGTGAAGCAACTCCATTTTTAATTTTTGTAACAGGAACTAATCCTAAAATTGATGAATTCTATAATATGCAAAGCAATTTTAAGGTTGGAAAAATAGTGAATGGTCATGAAATTATTTCCAAAGTATATAATTTAAAATGTGATAGCAACTTACAGCCAACAGAGGATGTAAATCTGACATTTGAACGAATTCTAAAGTAATTTATAACAAACTAAGGGGTTTAATATGAAGATAATTAAATATGTATTTTTGAATTCTATTTTATTAATTTTCTGTATATACTTCGTCAATGCTCAAAATCAACAAAAAGCCAATGACAGCTTATCATTTGAAACATTTTGGAAAGATTTTCAAACTGCATTTCAAAACAAAAATTTAGACAAAATTTCTTCGATGTGCAATTTCCCATTTGTTTGGTCTGGATATGACCAATTTGAATCCTATTCAAACAAATACAAAAAAGATAAATTTATCTCAAGTATGAAGCTGTATTTGAATAATCCAAAGTTTATTGATATTTTATCATTAATCAAAAGTTCTAATCTAAAAGATTCAAAAATTAGTTTTACTGTTAAAGATAAAAAGAAACAAAACTGTTATCAATTAACATTTAAGAGAATAAAAGGAAATTACAAATTTGTTGAGTTTTTTGAATCAGATGAATGTGATTAAAAATTTATTCCTTCTTAGTTCAGCACCAAAGCCAAACTAAGAAGGGATTTCTAATAATCAATACTCAATATGGAACATTTTTTCTAAATTCAAAAGGTAAATTGTTTGGTATATCATTAGGAACATCATTTGAAATATCGTTATTTATATCGTCAATTACATCTTCATTCATTGCTTTTCTACAAATTGCCAGTTTCTCATCGCTCAATTCATTATTAATAAAATATTGGATATTATCAAAAGCTAATTCAGCTTCTTCTATTGATTTTGCTGTTCCATTTGCTAAACATTCAGCAATATATTTT
The DNA here is from genome assembly GCA_903911805.1 of uncultured Ignavibacteria bacterium. Taxonomy (GTDB): domain Bacteria; phylum Bacteroidota; class Ignavibacteria; order Kapaibacteriales; family UBA2268; genus CAIWET01. The sequence goes on from CAIWET010000025.1 coordinate 14,587, forward strand.
AGTTTTAAATTTTCCGCCATATCAGAACGTTTTTTTTCAATTAGATTTTCTTCTTTCTCATGCTCAAACCATTCCCATTCTTCATTTTGTGATTGTTGTTGATAGAAATAGTATTCTTGCTCATCCATATCGTCAAATGGATTATAATTATCATAATAGTAACTCATAAAAACTCCTATTTTAAAAAATTAACAAAAATTATACTCTTTATACATTCATAACAAATTTTGTTTACTGATTTCAGAAACATTTCAGAATTTGCAAATTTTGTCCAATTCAGTTTCTTTGACTGAATGAACTTTGATACTAACTAAATACAAAACTTCAATCCTAAGTGAAACCTGAATGAAATTTGAAGTCTTTTTGTTAGTGAATAACTTTATTTATTGAAACTTCTATACTGATAGGAACATCAATATTGTATAATTTCCTACCAATTTCTTTAACCTTTTTTTCTACAAAATCAATTTGTTCATTTGTTGGATTGAATATCATTATTGAATCGTGAATTGTAATGTAAATTATTTCTTCAGGTATCTCTTTTAATAGTTGATGAATCCAAAGTTCTGCTTCCATTTTTTGAATTTCATAAGCCAATAAAGAACCACCTTTATTGAAGTAGTTTTTTGATTTTATATTAGAATTCTTATAAGATGTTTTCTTATAATTGAGCCAGTTATAAACTTTTGGAAATCGTTCTTTGAAATATAAGGATATTTTCTTTTTGGAAATATTTTCAGAAGTTTTCATTTTTCTTTTATGAGTATATTCCGAACTTTTAGGTGTAAACAGAATTGCAGTCATCATATATTCCTTAACCCAATTTCTTGATTCAATAAGTTCTGTTGCCATTTCATCATAAAGAGTAC
>CAIWET010000026.1 GCA_903911805.1 uncultured Ignavibacteria bacterium
ATTGCGTTGCAAATTGAAAACTCAGGTATAATAGAATTAAATGAATTGTCCGGTAATGAGAATCTGAAGCTGTTATAAAGAGTAGATAGGTAAATTATAAAATCAGATATTTTATAATTAATATTTAGTGATAACATTTCCTGAGAAATATATGGTATGATCTTACCGAAATTCATTGAGTTCTTATCGCTATTTTTTGGAAATTGCAAGCAATATTCTATCTCGGTATTCAACTTGTTATTAAAAATTGAGCTTTTGGCTGATAATTCAAAACCAATATTATCAACTTTACCAATATTCATTGCTGACCAAGATATTGGTGAACTTGGAACAGATAAAATTTGATTTTTTATATTATAGTAAAATAGGGAAGAGCGTATTTCTAAATATTTTGAAAACTCTTTTGATAACATTAATTCATAATTGATAGCACTCTCAGTTTTTAATTTTGTATTGCCATAATTAAGATAATACATTTCATTAAAACTAGGCACTCTATTGTTGAATGAGATTATTCCATTGATTGAAAAATCATAATTTTTTAATTTATATTTATTTGAAATTGATGAATTGAACAACAAGTTATCGTCATTATTTATATTTTCATTCTTATAAATCAGATTATTCGAGTTGAAAATTGAAATTATCAAATCTTTAGATTCAAATATTTGATAATTCAATCCATAATTAAAATTTAGATTTGAACGATAAACATATCTATTAATCTTTGGCTCAAGCATATCACCATTTAAATCTGAAAAATTATATGATAATGATATTGAATTATTAATTTCTATGAAATCAAATTGATAATCAAGAGAACTGATAAAAGTTTTAGAAAAGTAATCTATGATTTTTGTATTTGTAAGATTAGAAAAACCATTATCGTTTTTATAATTTAAATTGTTAAATTTTAAAGATGATGAGAAATTGAAATTACCAAATCCTGAATTATAAATAAGAAGTAAATCATTTTCATTTGTGGAAGATTTAGAAGTTGATAAATAATCTTGCAAAACAGGCTCAGGAATTTTTCTCGATATATTTTTGTAAATTAATGTTAAATTATTATTAGGATTGAAATTGGTTTTAAATAATAAAGAAATATTTGAAAAATCAGAATTTTCGCGAATCAATTCCTTTATTTCACCATTAATTATATTCGAATAATTAAAATCTCCAGAATACCTTGTATATGAGCAAGCAATTTGAGATCCTATAGAAGTATCAATTAATTTTAATGCAATTTCATAATCACCAAAACTACCAATCGAAATAGATGAATTTAATTTATTTCTAAAAATATCTGAGCTTACTAAGTTAATTCCACCAATCAAAGAATTTTCATTATTACCTGACTTTAAAACTTCAACTTTTTCGAATAAGGGTAAAGAAATAATTGAAATATCAACCATACCATTTGATGAATTATTAATAGGAATTCCATCAATCATAATTGTTGTTTGATTAGCAGATAAACCACGAAGAGAAAGAGTCTTCATGCTTCCTAATCCGCCCATATCTTTTATTAGTATACCTGAAATATTTTGCATAATTTCATTTAATTGATTATTCGAATATTTCTCATCAAGATTGATTTTATTAAAATTCCGATTTTCATTCTTCAAATCTTTAAAGTCTTTATCTTTAGAAATAGTAATAGTTGGAAATTCCTTAAATACTGAATCTGAATAATAAGGAAATAAGTGATAATTAATTAAAATCATCAAAAATATCTTTAATATTATTTTCAATTTAATTGAGTATTAGAAAATCTTTTGTAATAACTGTATTGCCTAAATTTACTTTTATGAAATAAATTCCATTAATAATTTTAAATTTATTTATAGTAAATTCATTATTATTGATAATATTCGATTTATAA
>CAIWET010000027.1 GCA_903911805.1 uncultured Ignavibacteria bacterium
CTGATTTTTGCAGTAACTGTTGAATTATTTGACTTAATAGCTGGAGTGTCTTTTCCTGCTTTTGATTTTTTATCTGGTTTTGGTGCTTGACTAGGCGTATATTTGGAGGCATATTCAAATGAGAAACTTCTTTCAGGTACACCTTTTGATGTCAAATATTCTGTTATTTTTGCTTTTCTCTTATCAAGAAATTCTTTAGCTTGCTCGTCGCTTGATACTGTAACTTCCTTAGTTGTTGCTTTCTTCTTGCCTTCAACTTTTATTTTCTTTTTGATAGGTTTAAATGAGCAATCATTCGCATTTATTGAAAATCCAATATTTGTTGTTTTATTGCTTTGCATAAATGCAACAATTTCATTTAAATCAGATGATTTCAATTCTTCAGAATTGGAAGTAAATGGATTGAATCTTTTAATCTCCATTCCAACTGTCAATTTTATAACTTGAAAATTATAGTTTATTTCTGAATATGCACCTTTATTTGGCAAAACTAGAGTTGATTTTTCTGTTACAATGTAATTTCTTACAGTAATGTTATAAGTATCTGGATTTAAAACAGTGCTGTAACTTCCATCTTTACTATTAGCTTTGCAAGATTTTTTTTCACCTTTACTGTCAGTAAAATATATATCAGTGCCTAAAGGTTTATTATTTTCATCAACTACTTTTCCAGAAAGATTAATTACATTATTTGTCTTTTGGGAATAAGCATTCAGTGAGATAAAAGCCATTAAAACAAGTAATAAAGCAATTTTTTTCATTTATTTCTCCATTTATTAATATTATTCAAATCTTATTGAATCAGTTACACTGATTTTAATTGCCTGTTTTGCAGGGTAGTATGACGCAAGAACAGACAAAATTAATGTCATAAAAAATGTAATTATTATATCATTCCAATTTATTACAATTGGTATAGCATCAATCAAGTACTTTGAGGTATCCATTTTGAACCATTTGTAATTTATTTGCCCATAGCAAAAAAGAAGTCCAATAACAGTTCCAAGAGTACTGCTAATCAATCCAATGATAAACCCCTGATATAAATATATTTTCTTTATTAAATTTCTGTCACTGCCAATTGAGAGCAAAATACTCATATCTCGTTTTTTTTCGATAACAGTCATTGTTAGCGATGCAAGAATATTAAACGCTGCTATTAATATTATCAAGCTCAGAACGATAAAAGTTCCAATTCTTTCTAATTTCATAACATTCAAAAGCTCTTTATGCAAATCATACCAAGTAAGTACTTGATAATTTTGCCCCAAAATGCTTGTTAATGTTTTTTGAACTTCAAATGAATTTTCGATATCATTCAAACGAATATCAATTGAGTATGATGAATTATCACCTAAATTAAATAGTTGAGCTGCTGATTTTGAGTCTATATAGCAATTATTATCATCATAATCTTTTGTATAGCTCTGGAAAATCCCTGTGACTTTAACCTTGATTCCTGCATCAGTATTTAGGGTTTTTATTGACTGTTGCAATATTTGAGGACTAAATATAGTAAAAGTATCATTTGGCAGGATTCTCATTTTTTCCGACAATCCACTTCCCATTATCACAGACGGAATCTCATCATCAGAGTCTTTCAATTTAAATGAGCCAAGAATAATTGAATTTTCGATATGATTTACATTGTAATAATCCTGATAACGAATGCCTATTGCGTTCATAACCTGAAGATTACTTCCATAATTGCCGATTATTCTTCCTGAAATTGAAGATGTGATCGCCTTTACTTTAACTTTAGATATTATCAATCGTTTTAATGAATCAGAATTTTTTAATTCAGCACCTTTTTGAGGCACTATTCTAATATGTGGATCGAAAGCAACTAGTTTACTTTGAGTAAAGTCTCTGAATCCATTGAAAATCGACATTACGGCAATAATAGCTGAAACGCCAACAATAATTCCAACCATCGAGATTAAAGAGATTATAGTAATAAAATGCAAAGACTTAATACTAAAAATATATCTGAAAGCTATCTTTAAAGGTAAATTCATTATTTATATCTTTTGGTGCTCTTTGCTTCTTTTATGAAGTAATCTTGAGCAATAAAAACATCTTCTCCATCTTTTGGTATAATTTTTTCATAGTTCCCATCAGGTAATAACTGCCAAGATTTTTTATTATCTCTCCAGTACACTTTCAATAGCTCAATCAGGTAGTTTTTATGATTTTTATCCAAAATTGGGAACATAATTTCAACTCTATTCTTGAGATTTCTGCTCATCCAGTCTGCTGAAGATAAAAATACTTCTTCTTGACCGCAATTTTGGAAATAAAATACTCGGCTATGTTCTAAAAATCTTCCTAAAATACTCTTGATTTCAATATTTTCGGTAACTCCCACAATTCCTGGTTTAATACAGCAAATTCCACGTATCAATAGTTTAATTTTTACTCCTTTTTGTGATGCTTTAATTAGAGCATTGATAACGTTTGTTTCAGAGAGAGAATTCATCTTTGCAATTATTAATCCTGGTTTTTCTTCGGTATGATTTTCGGCTTCACGATTTATCATATCGATTATTCTTGATTCAAGATTAATCGGAGCAACCATAAATTTCTCCCAATCTTTATAATTGGAATATCCTGTAAGATAATTGAATAAATGGATTGCATCAAGTGCGTATTCATCTCTTGAAGTTAATAGAGCAACATCTGTATAAAGTCTTGAGGTTACTTGATTGTAATTTCCTGTTGATAAATGTAGATACATTTTAATCTTTTCGCCTTCTTGGCGAGCAACAGCACAAATCTTGCAATGAGTTTTTAGACCAATCACACCATAAACAACGTGGCAACCATATTCTTCAAGGTCTTTTGCCCAAATAATATTGTTTTCTTCATCAAATCTTGCTTTAAGTTCAACGAAAGCTGTTACTTGTTTTCCATTAAGAGCAGCTTGTTTCAAAGCTTCAACAATTCCGGAGTTCATCCCTGTTCTGTATAGTGTTATTTTTATTGATTGAACACTTGGATCACTTGCAGCAGCATTTACAAATCTTAATGTACTATTTGAAAATGAATCAAAAGGATGGTGAAGTAAAAAGTCTTTTTTCTTAATTGCATAGAACAACTGAGAATCATTTTTCACTAATTCTTTTACAACTCTCGATTGAAAAGGAATATCTTTTAATTTTGGCAAATCTAATTTAAGTAATTTCATAAAGTCCGGAAGATTCAATGGACGATTATGATAATAAACATCAGTAGGTTCCAATTCAAGATATTCAGTTAGTAATTTTACCAAATAATTTGGCATATTTGGGCTTACTTCAAGCTTTACGGCTGCAGTTCCCCAAGAACGATGTTTAACTTGTTCTTCGATTTCTTCAATTAAGTCCTCTGCTTCGTCGTCGGCAATCTCGATATCAGCATCTCTTGTTACTCTAAAAGTATGAGAAGCAACAATATGCAAACCTGGAAATAAATTGTCGGCGTGTGCTTTAATTACTTGCTCTAAAAGTACAAAGTGAAATCCTTCCTCACGATCAATAGGCACAAGTCTTGGCAAACTTTGAGGCAATTGCAAGAAAGCTACTTTCTTTTCAAGAACTTTTTTATGTTTTTCTTCTAAAACAAAAGCAACATTCAAATTTCTATTAATCACTTTAGGAAATGGATGAGCTGAATCCAAACTTTTAGGTGTTAAAAGAGGAAAAACAGAATTATAGAAATACTTATGTAAATTTTGCTTTTCTTCTTTATTCAAATCGTGGAACATATGGATGTAAACACCAGCATTTTCTAATGCAGGCAATATATCTTCCAAAAGTATTTTTGATTGCATTTCATAAAGCGGAACTAATCTGGCTCTAATCTCTTTTAATGTTTCACTAGGTGTTCTACCGTCATTTGAAACTTCATTTACTTCGGCAGAAATCTGTTTTTTTAATCCAGCTACTCTTATCATAAAGAATTCATCAAGATTGGAACTCAATATCGAAATAAATTTCAATCTTTCTAAAAGTGGATGGTAATTATCCTCTGCTTCTAATAAAACTCTTCTATTAAATTCTATTAAACTTAATTCTCTATTTATTAGAACATTCCTATATTCTGATTGCCTACTGATATTCATTTGTTTCACCTAAAGGTAATTTAATAGTTACTTCTACACTACTTTCGTTTTCACTTAATATTTCAAATTCGCCTGAATGCAATTCAATAATCATTTTAACTAAAGATAATCCCAAACCAAGTCCTTGTTGTTCAAATATATCTCTTTTAAATTGAATAAATGCTCCAATTTCTTTAATTTCTGATTTATTTATACCTCTGCCTTCATTTTTAACATAAAGGTGGAAATAATTATCCTTAACAAAGGTTTTACAAATAATATCAGAATCCAAAGAAGCAAACTTTATTGCATTGTCAATTAGCTCTTCAAGCAAAATTTTAAAATACTCTTTTGTAATATTCAAATCGCAATACTCAAGCAAATCAAAATTGAAATTATTTTTAAAATCAAATTGCTTCGCAATTTCATAAATGATATGTTCAATTGATTCTTTGGTTATTGTAATTTCACCTTTTGAATAACTTTCTTTTTCTCCAAGCTCAATTAATA
>CAIWET010000028.1 GCA_903911805.1 uncultured Ignavibacteria bacterium
CATTATTAAATGAAAAACCAAGTAGATTAATCACAGGTATTCTATTTGCTATCATAGGTGGATTTTTAATTTCAATATTTATTATTTTGTCAAATTCATTTGCCGAAAGAAATAGGAAATCATTTCATAGTTAGTTTTTATGGCAGATAAACGCAGATTTTTAATATCAATACATAAATTAAAATTAGCACTCTTATTGATTTGATGAATTGAAACACGATTTTTTTATAAAATTACCTTTTCTACTTTAATTTTGATAATATAAATTTTTGTATTTTTAAAATTATGAGGTAATTTTATGAAAAAATTAAGTTTTTATTTTCTATTTCTTCTTATTGCAAGCACATTTGGATTTGCAAAAAGTGCTTATGGAACAATTGGTTATACATCAGGGTATAATGTTTGGGACGATTTTGCTTGGCATAATACCGGTATTACAATGGCTTCTACAGCATTTTTGGTAACTGATGTAACCCTTTATTGGTCAACAAGTAACCCTCCAACTGAAGCTTGGTATGTTTATTTTAGTGGTAACTATTTTGTCAATATAATTTCATCTGGAAATGCTGGTCAACAATTTTCAGGAAATTTTGATATTTCAGATTTTTATGTCACTGGAAGTGGTACATATTTGTTTGAAACAAAAAATAATGAAACAGGCTCACAATCCGGCAATAATTTACTTACAATTAGCGATATATACATTAATGGTTATTATTATGTAACTGCAGATGCACCAACAATATCAGGAAATGGGCAAACAGTCTGTCCAGGAACTACTGCAAACGTATCAGTTAATAATCCAGATGCAGACGGAGGAGTTTATTGGAGCCACGATGGTTCGAACGCTACCAATAGGAATCTTTTACCTGGTACATATTATGTTCGCAACAATAGTGGATTATCAGGTTTAGAATCAGGTTGGACAACTGTCTATGTGTATGTTTTTGTTGCACCATCAGTAGATAATGGCAATACAGCTTCATCAACTTGGTGCAATGGAAATGCAACTTTAACTGGAAACGTAACAAATACAGGTGGAACAGTTACAAGCTGGTCAAGTGGTTTCAGATATGGAACAGATCCTGCTTTAAATACCTATATTGATGTTCCATCAGGTTCAACAGGATATATGAGTCAGGGAATCAGTGGTTTAGTTGGTGGTACAACTATTTATTATAGAACTTATGCTGGAAACTGCGCTGGATTGACTTTAGGCTCTATTCAATCATTCGTAGCAGTAAATACTCCTGATATGACAGCAACTACACCTGCTTATGTTCATCAATTAGCAGATGCTGATTATCACGCAACTGATTTTAGATATGTATTATTAGAGGGAAATGTTACTCACATTAGAGGAGAAAATGTAAATGCCAGAGGATTTTATTATTCAATAAATTCTGTTAATAATTCACCTAATTTAGGTGGTACTGGAGTTACAACTATTACTCACTCAAATGGCGGAGAATATGCTTATCCTGCTGGTACATTTACAGTTGATTTAGGAAATGTTCCATCTGCTTTACAGAGAGGTACTTATTATGCCTTTACCTCTTGGGCAACTCATACAAATTGTTATGATCACGGAATTAGCTCAGTTCAGAATTTTTGGACTTTAGCTGAAGCTACGATGGATACTCCAAATTCAGATACAGAAATCTTACACAATTCTATAAAATATACGGCTTCTTTTGAAAATACCGGTGCTTCTACCGTTACTGAATATGGTGTTGTATATGCAAGAAGAGAAAAAATTGATCCATCTCACAATGGAACAGCAGCATATTTCCCAATAATTGGTGGCACTGATTGTATTAAAATTTCATTTTGGAATGGAAGCACAGCAAATACAAATGGCTCAACTGAAAAAATCATCGGTGGAGATAATTTTGTTTCCAGAGATTTTACTGATGCTAATGTAAACAATCCTTTCCTATATTCAAATACTACTTATTATTTAAGACCTTACGTAAAAAATAATGCTGGTACATTCTATGGCGTTACTCAAACAATTTTAACTGACGATGCACCATCACAAATTGAAGGACAGATTGCATCAATTTCATTGAATAATGAATCTTCAAGTGGGGAATGGTCAGACAATAATAACTCTAATTCTGATGCAACTCCTTATGGTTCTCCTACAACAAATAGCCCTGATTCACAATTATCAACCAACCTCTCTTATGCTGGTGATAGTAATGATTCTTGGAGATCTTGGGTATTTGATGGAAATGATTACTTTACATTGCCATATAACTCAAATTCAGGTAGATTAAATAATAATAGTGCAAAAGCATTATTCATATATTTCAGAACTCAAGGAACCCCAATATCGAATAGACAAGTATTATTAGAATTAGGTGGTTCAACATCAGGATTGAATTCATATATTTATGATAATAAATTATGGGTGGGAATATGGAATTCAAGTCAAAGAAGGTATTTTTCGAAAGCAATATCTACTAATACCAACTATTTATTAAATATCGAATTTAATGGAACAAAAGTGAGAACTGCTATCAATGGTGAATGCTCAAGTTCAATGTTATTTAGTGGTTTTGCTTCAAATTCTAACTTGAATGGTATTGGTGCATCTTCAAATGGTACAAGATATATGGATTTAACTAGAGGAAGCGGAGCTTACGATTATTATACAGGAAAAATTGCAGACGTATTGATGTATAACGATTGTAGTCAGTCGTTAAGAACAACAGTTATGAATTATTTTGACCAGAAATATGGCAATACATTTAGAAATAATTATACTGCATATTTTGGAAAAGCAGCTGCAGAAGCTGGATGGGATGAATACGATTTAGAAGTAAGCCCATTTGATAATAATGACAATACTTCCAATAATAACTTTGAAGTTTATAAATCTCAAAAAGAATTAATGATTAATTTAAATCTTGATGAATCTGAACAAATTGAGTTAGCAATATTTGATTTGAACGGTATCAAAGTTGGCACAATCTCAAATAATGAACTCAAAAAAGGGATTAATAATTTCACTTACTCCACTGAGAACTTAATTTCTGGAGTTTATATCGTAAGAGCAATAGGATTAAATGTGAATCATTCAGTAAAAGTAAATCTCTTGAAGTAAACCTCGTAATTTTTTAATTACTTTTATTGAATTGTTAATGGATTGCCCACTGAAAAGGGCAATCCATTTTTTTTATATAAATAGAAAAAAATCCAATAAATTATAATCTAATACGAATAATTAGTTATTATTTATAAGGAGGTATTATGAAACTATTTATAACAACATTTTTAATTTTACTTAGCTCTATTGCAATTAATTGTAAAACTGATGTAAAGCAACAGCTAAAAGCAAATTATTTCAAATCAGATAAATTAGGTATGACTCTTAAAAAAGGAATAATGTATAAAATTGTGAGAGATATTTATGGTATTCAAAAACCTGAAGATTTAAAAACTTATAAAGTTAATATTGAAGCAATTGCGAATGCTGATATATTGTCAGAAGAGAAATTTCTTCAAATAACTTACACATTTTATAATGATTTTCTGAAATTATTTAATAATCAAAAAATGTCAGCATTCCAAAACGCTGAAACACAGGAAAAATATATTCATCAAGAAGATGCTGAGTCATTTTCCGATGCTGATGCTACATATAAGGCAGAGTTTAATAATTTAGGATTTAAAATTTCATTAACCTCTGAAAAATTTCAACATAATGAAAGCATAGAATATTCTTGGGAAGATTATTTTAATAAAGAGGATATTGAAAATAATAGATTGAAAAAAGCGAAAGAAGAGTTAAGTAAAAATATTAACTTTTTTAAGAATTTAAATGAATGGACAGAAATTAAAAATGATGCAAATAAATTTAAAATTACTATTCCCAAAAATTGGTTTAATGACCGTCAGTTCGATGGGAATGAAGACTATATAGTTAAGCAGACCTATCCTGATGCAATTGTTGATAGTGTTGGATTTGGTGTGAATTTTGACAAAATTAATTTAATTGGTGTGGCATTATATGTTCAATCAATACCTTTAATGGAAAATGAGACTTTTGAAGAACATCTTCTCAATCATTATAATTCTCCACAAAAAGAAGAATTATTAATAGATAATATTAAAATAAGTGCTTTGGAATATAATGAAAGTTCTGGTTTTAAGGCAACATATTTTTATTATGCACTAAAAGGCAAAAATAATAATTTAATATTAATTGTATATAATGGTTATGGTGATTTCTATGATTTACATAAGTCAATTTCAAGAAAAGTTATAAATAGTTTGAAAAATTTATAATAGAAAATTCAATATTAAATGAAATATATTCATCCGAATTTCGTTATTTGCACGTAATTATTTTTAAATGTAGCCGAGATTTGTGCTTGTTGCACCAATGCGGGGGACCCAAATAAAATGGGGCTAATTCTTTGATAAAAAGATAGGACACTTCCAAGTCCGAGCCCGTCAGCTAACCTCGTAGGCATTAATGGAAGAGCATTTTTAACGGCAGATTGAACCCGAAACATTCAACCCAAACCGCTAAAATGCCCTTTAGATTTTAAGGAGGACTTTATGTCTCAGGATCATCCTGTAGAAGAGCTTTCAACTTTAAAGAAAGTTCAACGTGCAATTTTTGGTAATCCAAAAAACATCAACGACCCAGGTATTTTTCATAAACTTGCATTAATTCCTTTGCTCGCCTGGGTGGGTCTCGGAGCTGATGGTATTTCTTCCTCGGCTTATGGACCCGAAGAAGCTTTCAGAACTTTAGGACAACATTCTTATCTCGCATTTTTTCTAGCAATAGCTTCTGCCCTTACAGTTATCATTATTTCATTAGCTTATTCTAAAATCATCGAACATTTTCCAAATGGTGGTGGTGGTTATATAGTTGCAACTCATTTGATTGGAGAACGAGCAGGTGTAGTTTCTGGATCTGCTTTGATGATTGATTACATCTTAACAATTGCAGTATCTGTTGTTAGTAGTGTTGATGCACTTTTCAGTTATTTACCTGTTAGTTTTCATCAACATAAAGTTCTCACTGCTTCTATACTAATAGTATTTTTAATGATTTTGAATGTTCGAGGTCTAAAGGAATCGATAAAAGTGCTTGCACCTATATTTCTAATATTTATCCTAACTCATATTGTTTTATTGGGTTATGGGATAATAAGCAATTTATCTCACGTTGGCGAAGTTGTAACTCATACATCCACTCAAATGTCTAAAGATATGACAGATATTGGATTTTTTGGGTTATTATTTATATTTATTAGAGCTTATTCCTTCGGTGGTGGTACTTACACCGGTATCGAGGCAGTTTCTAACGGACTACAGGTTATGAAAGAGCCAAAGGTTGCAAACGGCAAAAGAACGATGGTTTATATGGCTATTTCATTGGCTATTGCTGGTGGCGGTTTGTTAGTGTGTTATTTATTGGTAAATATACAGTTTGTAGAAGGTAAAACTCTAAACTCAGTTCTAGCCGATACTCTTTATGGAAATTCAAAATTTGGATCAATTTTGGCATTAATTACAATTGTTTCCGAAGGTGCGATTCTTTTAGTAGCCGCCCAAACAGGTTTTATCGATGCTCCAAGAGTTATGGCGAATATGGCAATTGATTCTTGGTTACCAAGAAGATTTGCTGCTATTTCTGAGAGATTAACAATGAAAAATGGCATTTTGATAATTGGGATTGCTGCTATTTTATTACTTGTTTATACAAATGGTTCAATTTCAGCATTGGTGGTTATGTATTCAATCAATGTATTCTTGACATTCACTTTGTCGATTTTTGGTATGACAAAATTCTTTTGGCAACGCAGAAAAACAGACATACATTGGAAAAAAAGCATCTCAGTTCAATTATTAGGATTAGCACTTTCTGTTACTATATTGAGTATAACAGTATTTGAAAAATTCACTGAAGGTGGATGGTTGACTTTAGTAATTACACTTTCCTTGGTTTTATTAGCATATTCAATTAAAAAACATTATAAAAATGTAAATAAAGATATTAGTTCTCTTGAAGAAAACCTACCAGATATATTCCCAACAAATGAAAATATACCTTTAAAACCACTTAATAAGAATGATATGACTGCAATTCAATTAGTCGGCTCATATAGTGGATTTGGAATACATACGTTTTTATCAGCAATTAAATCATTCCCAAATAATTATAAAAATTTCGTATTTGTGTCAGTAGCAATTGTTGACCAGGGATTATTCAAAGGACATGAATCGGTAGAAGGACTTAAGGAAACGGTCCAAGCAAACTTAGATAAATATGTACAAATGGCATTGAGCTTAGGATTTAATGCAGAATCAAGAATGGAAACAGGTACAGACTTGGTTGAAGCTGCAACAAATCTTTGTATTGATATTCATAAAGAATATCCAAAATCAACAGTATTCACAGGTAAATTAGCCTTCAGGGAAGAAAAATTCTATCATAAACTATTGCACAATGAATCATCATACTCAATTCAGAGAAGATTACAATGGCAAGGGATTACAAATGTGATTTTACCAATTAGAATTATTGGGTAAAAATTGATGTGCATCTTATTTTTATATTCAAGATGTAATTCCGCACTTGATGCGGCATCTAAGTTTTAAAATAGTCGTCTTTCGCAGCGCCCTTCCTTAAATCCTTCTCCAAAGGAATGGGACTTAAAGCGAAAGAAATATCATTTGTAGAGACAGGTCTTAGACCTGTCTTTTTTTATTATAATTATCATTTCAATATAATTCCTACGGAATCTACTCTAGTGACCGCTAAAAATAACCGATGGCTTAAGTAGGTGCGAGAGTATCGTATCGAAGCCAAATTAGATAAAGAACCCCTCATTATTCCTGTTCATTCCTAAAAACTGAGATTTATAAATCATTAATAAGAATTTAAATCATTGGTTTATAGATTTATAATTAATTAAATAAGAATGAAAAAATGTATTTTATAATTCGTTTATTTTATTTAATTTTGTAAATTCATTTTAAAAGGGAATC
>CAIWET010000029.1 GCA_903911805.1 uncultured Ignavibacteria bacterium
AAATACAATTCAAGAAATTTATTATAATGTTATAAATCATGACCCAAGTTATAATAGAGTAAAACTATATAATTATGAATTTAAACCATTAAACCAAAAACCCGACTCTAATTGTTGGTTAAAAACACATGAATGGGCTTGGAAAGATGGAAAAATTATTAAATAAAGGATAAAATAATGAAAAAGATAATTTTAATAATGATGATTAATTTGATTATTATAAGCTGTAAAAGTAATTTCCTTGAAAGCGAACTAGAAGCATATAATCCTTACAAAGTTGGAGATACCTTGATTTTTAAGAGCTCAAAAAACAATATAGATTCTTTTTTGATAACAAATAAAGAAATTTTTTGGACTTCCTGGACACCAATAGAAAGAGACGGTTGGTATAATCCTACAAATGCTGTAATAAAATATAAGAAGATTAATAATTACGAGTCATGGAAAAGAAAAGTATTCTTGGAAAACGGTGAATCTGAATTTTTGCATATTTGGAAACATAGTCCTGGTAATATCAGAATAATGCTTCTATTTAATGGTTTTTTGTCAGAAAATATTAATAACTTTGGGGAATTACAAACCATTGAATTAAATGTTGGTAAATTAATATTAACGGATTATTTTGAGATATTGCCATATTGTGATGAATGTCAAAGAAGAAGATCAGATGGTATTATAAAAGTTTATTGGTCAAAAAAATACGGAATTCTAAAATATGTGTTCAAAAGTGGTGAAGTATGGGAAAGAACAAATTTATAATTTTCGTAATTATTTAATCGCTACGCGATAAAGAAGCAAAAGGTTATTTGGTAGTTACCATTATCAAATCGCTACGCGATATGAAGAAAAAAGAGAATAGTAACTGAAAAATATCCCGTAGGGATTATATAATGGTAACAAAAAAGAATTAAAAGGATTTTTTATCCCGTAGGGATTAAACAAAACCAAAATAGAATAATTTATTTAATCGCTACGCGATAAATAAGCTGCAAAGCTGATTGATAATTACCATTATCAAATCGCTACGCGATAAGGAGAAAAATAATAGTAATTAGTAATTTTTAATAAAAAATGGAGATTAAAAAATGAAAAACACAACAAAAACACTCGCTTTTGCAATTATCATTTTAATTGCAACAATCACGGCTAATGCAAAAGAAAAAATCGGAGTATTCGATTCAAGAGCAGTAGCAATCTGGAATTTCAATACAGATGAATTTAGAAAAGAAATGAAGGATGTTTCTACTAAATACGAAGAAGCTAAGAAGAAAAAAGATACTGCTGAAATGAAAAGATTCGAAACAAGAATGCCATTGATGCAAAGAGTTCTTCACGATAAAGGTTTTGGAAGAGGCTCAGTTGCAGAAATTTTAGAAAAAAATCAAGCAAAGCTAAAAACACTGGCAAAATCTGAAAAATTGATCGCAATTGTTTCCAAATGGGAATTACTTTTCACTGAAGATAACTATGAAGTGGTTGATATAACAGTACCACTACTAAAAGCTCTGGGTGCAAATGATAATACAATCAAGATGTATGATGAAATGAAAAAGCAAGAACCAATAAAAGATGCTTTTTATATTGAAGATTAATTCCAATTCAATTGGCTGTCAATAATTGACAGCCATTTTTTTTGATAATTAGACATTTAATAACTCCTATTTATTTAAAAATATTTTTCCATTAAATAATAAATTCGTAATTTTGAAGTTTAAGAGTTTAAGAATTTAGGAATTTATAAACTATAAAACGATGAACGATAAATACATATATGAGTTACATTCTAATATTTGCAAAGCTCTTGCAAATCCAATACGTATTGAAATAATTCAAATATTGAATAAAGGCGAAATGAATTTTGGTGATATTTTAAAAATATTAGATGTTTCAAAATCGAGTTTATCTCAACATCTCACTCAAATGGTTTCTAATGGTCTGGTAATACAGAGAAAAGAAGGCGTCAATTCTTACTTTAAATTATCTTCTGAAAAAGTTGCTCAAGCTTGCCAAATAATGAGAGAAGTGTTAGTTGAAAATCTAAACAGTAAAATTAATTCTCTTAAAAAATGAAAAATTATATTTTAATATTTAATAATTAATTGGGAAAATTACCAATGAAATCAAACCAAATCAAACTTTTAACATTTGCTTTTTTAGCAATTTTTACCCTTGCCTTTCAGATGGAAAAATCTATTGCTCAAGAACCCTGGACTGCTAAACAATTACTAGCTCCTGCAGATCTTAACAAAGCATTAAATAGCTCTAATGGAACAAAATACTATATCTATAGTATTGGTTATCAGGCAATAATCAAAAATTCAATTGATATTGGAGCCGGTAGAGATAAAGAAAATCAAAAGAAATTAAAACAACAATTAAGCAAATTACCAAAAGATGCTAATATTGTCATTTATTGCGGATGTTGCCCTTTTAGCACCTGTCCTAATGTTCGTCCTGTATTTAATATGTTAAATGAAATGGGATTTAAGAATCATAAACTTCTTAATATTCCTCAAAATATTAAAGTTGATTGGATTGATAAAGGTTATGCAATCAAAAAATAATTATTTTTGAGTTTAAATTATGAAAAAACTAATATTAATATTTTGTTTCTTGACTTTATATTTAAGTAATGCCCAAAGCCAAGATTTGAATATTGGTGATAAAGCACCTGAAATAACATTACCCAATTTAAATGGTGAAATAATTTCTTTGTCATCTTTTAAGAATAAAATTGTTCTAATTGATTTTTGGGCTTCTTGGTGTTCTCCGTGCGTTAATGAACAGCCAATTTTAGCTGAACTTTATAAAAATTTCAAAGAAATAAAATTTTCAAATGGTGATGGATTTGAAATTTATGGAGTATCTTTAGATAATAAAAAAAAGCCTTGGCAAAGTATTATAAAGAAATATAAAATCAATTGGACTCAAGTCAGCGATTTAGAGTTTTGGGCATCTCCTGTCGCAAAAACTTATAATCTACAAGAATTGCCTTATAATTTATTGATTGATGGCAATGGAATAATAATTGCAAAAAATCTACACGGTCAAGAATTAAGCAATACTTTAAATAAATTTGTAAAATAATAAAAAGAAGCTCATCATAATCTTGACGAGCTTTTTTTCTTATTTTATATTCACAATAAGCAAACTATTAAAACTTCTTAAAG